>JANNDQ010000382.1:0-2741 GCA_031387965.1 Chamaesiphon sp. OTE_75_metabat_567 | reverse complement strand
CCGTGCGGACACATCTAGCGGCTCCTCATTCCAAGTCATGCCGACTGTCACTAAGTATGTTTGCAGTAGCATGTGACCGAGTTTCTCGGCTTTGGTGGATAGATAGTCATTATTGTAGTCATTAGCTTCGATCAGCAATGGTACTCGATCGACCATTTCCAAGCCGTAACCCTTGAGTCCAGCAATTTTGCGCGGGTTATTGGTAATCAGGCGAATTTTGCTAATCCCTAGATCATTGAGCACCTGGGCACCCACGCCATAATTCCGCAGATCGGCAGGAAATCCGAGCCGATTATTGGCTTCGACAGTATCTAGCCCCAGATCTTGGAGAGAATAAGCTTTGAGCTTATTAATCAACCCAATCCCCCGCCCTTCCTGACGCAGATAGACAACGACACCTGCACCAGCATTTTCGATCATCTTCAGGGCGGCTTGAAGCTGCATCCGGCAGTCACAGCGGAGCGAACCGAGTGCGTCCCCAGTTAAACATTCTGAGTGCATCCTGACCATCACAGGTTTCCCGACAAAATCAGCTGGATTGCCCTTGACAATCGCCACAGTTTCTGTGTCATCCAAGAGATTCCGATAGCCGTAGATCTGAAACTGCCCAAATTGGCTGGGCAATTTAGTAATAGCATCGCGACGGACAAACCTGTCGTGCTTGAGCCGATAACTAATCAAATCAGCAATACTGATAATCTTGAGCTGATGAGTCTGGGCATACGCAACTAAATCGGGCAGTCTCGCCATTGAACCGTCGATATTTTGAATCTCGCAAATCACTCCGGCGGGAACTAAACCAGCAAGACGAGATAAATCTACCGCTGCTTCGGTATGTCCCGCTCGTTTTAATACTCCGCCTTCCTGGGCGCGGAGCGGAAAAATATGACCAGGACGACGCAGATCGGCGGGTTGACTATTGGGATCGATCGCAACTTGAATCGTGCGGGTGCGATCGTCAGCAGAGATACCTGTCGTATTTCCTAATTCTTGACTAGCATCAATACTTACGGTGAAGGCTGTCTGATTAGGGTCAGTATTATTAGTCACCATCAACGGTAAATCCAACCGATCTAATTTATCCCCCGTCATCGCCAGACAGATTAAACCTCTTGCATTGACAGCCATAAAGTTGATCCCAGCAGCAGTCACTGTCTGTGCAGCACAGATCAAATCTCCCTCGTTTTCCCGATTCTCATCATCTACCACCACGACCATTTTGCCCGATGCAAAGTCTACTAGGGCAGTGTCGATCGAGTCAAACTTAAAATTAGACAGGTCAGGGGAAGAAGTTGCTATCACAGATCGGTAAAATGTTGGTAAACTATATAGTCCATCAAATCAGTGCAAAGTTCAAACCTTCAGCTCGAATGGTTAATGAGGATCAGATCTTCCACATTGACACATCCCAAAATTCAAAATTAGTTTTGAATTCCACGTTGGATTAGCTTGCATTTGTCAACGCTTTTGATGGTGCTAACTTCTTCTTATTATATAGGTCATAACATTCATGGGTGAGCAGATTAACCGCCTTCAAGTTGGGATCGTCGGTGCATCCGGTTACGGCGGTGTTCAGTTGGTGCGCTTATTACAAGATCATCCGGCGATCGAAATTGCCTATCTAGGTGGAGCTAGTAGCGCGGGCAAAAAATTTGGCGATCTCTATCCTCATCTTGCTCACGTCGTAAATCTTCAGATCGAACCAATCGATGTCGAGATCATTGCTGCTCGTTGTCAGGTGGTCTTCCTCGCCCTCCCCAATGGGTTAGCCTGTGAGCTAGCCCCCGCATTAATCGCCAAGGGCTGTAGCATTCTAGACTTATCCGCAGATTATCGGTTCACAGATCTAGATGTCTACACCCAATGGTATAAAATTCCCAGAGTCGATCGCGAAACAGCCGCCCAAGCTGTCTACGGTTTGCCCGAACTCTATCGAGCCAAGCTCAGAAATGCCAAAATCGTCGGCTGCCCTGGCTGCTATCCTACAGCTAGTCTGCTTGCCCTCTCGCCACTACTCAAGCAAGGTTTGATCGATCCCGACACAGCAATTATCGATGCCAAATCCGGTACCTCCGGCGGCGGGAGACAAGCGAAAACCCATCTCCTACTAGCCGAAGCCGATAACAGCATCACCGCTTACAGCGTCGCTGGACATCGCCACACACCTGAAATTGAGCAAGTTTGTAGTGATCTGGCTAGTCACGAAGTCAAAGTTCAATTTACCCCCCATTTGATGCCAATGGTGCGGGGCATCCTTGCTACTGTCTACGCCACCATCCGCGATCCTGGTCTAGTCACAGAAGATCTGATTACCATCTACAAAGCTTTCTATCGCTCCTCCCCATTCGTAAAAGTACTAGAAGGTGGTGTTTATCCCCAAACAAAATGGGCAGCAGGCACCAATCTTTGCTATATCGCGGTAGAAGTTGATGCGCGAACAGGCAGAGTAATTGTGATTTCAGCGATCGATAATCTGATCAAAGGTCAAGCAGGGCAAGCGATCCAATGTCTCAATGCCATGATGGGCTGGGATGAAACACTGGGATTACCTCAGCTGAGCTGTTATCCATAGATTCGATCGACCCACAGCACTTTTAGTGTAGTTTTAACTTTATGTTGAAATCAACAGGTAGCTTTGAGATTGTCAAGCTTTTCGACACTGAGATCGATAGTTTGGGAAATTTCTAAAATCCGATCTACATCATCAATATTGGCAATAAAGAACAAATAACTATCACCAA
>JANNDQ010000376.1:0-10646 GCA_031387965.1 Chamaesiphon sp. OTE_75_metabat_567 | reverse complement strand
AAATAGTCGGACTGAGTTGGTGCGTTATGCCCTGGAGCATGGATTGACAAACTAGAGTGAAATTTTCCTGATTTACCAGATTTCAATCTAATTTTTCGGATAGTAATCTAATGAATATCCCTACCAAATCTGCTTGGCGATCGTTAGTACTAAAAACGATCTCGCTGGCAGCAATATCCTGTCTAGCCTGTTCTAGCAACGCCCAAAAAGTTGAAGTTAGTCAGAATCCACCAGCAAATTATCGTCTAGTCCCGATAGTTACTGGCTTAGAGCATCCCTGGAGTATAGCTTGGTTGCCCAATCGTACCATCCTCGTCACCGAGCGTCCTGGACGGCTGCGAATCGTCCGCAATGGCGTACTCGATCCTACCGCGATCGGCGGCGTTCCGCCAGTATTTGCCAGCGGTCAAGGGGGTTTGATGGAGATTTCGATCCATCCCCAATTTGCCAAAAATCGACTGGTGTATCTCACTTATGCACATGGTGACGACACCGCCAATCGCACGCGGCTGGCAAGAGCCATATTTGATGGCAAAAATCTCAAAAATCTCCAAGTTATCTTTGAAGTCTCGCCAATCAAACCCGGATCGCAACATTTCGGCTCGCGGATTGTGTGGTTGCCAGATAATACGCTACTACTGGCGATCGGTGATGGCGGCAATCCCCCACTGAAGATTGATGGTGAGTTACCCCGCTTCCAAGCCCAAAATCGGCGCAGTCAGCTCGGTAAAGTTATTCGCCTCAACGATGATGGTTCGATTCCCCGTGATAATCCGTTCATCAAAGCTACGAATACCGATCCGGCAATCTGGAGCTACGGACATCGAAATATTCAAGGCATGGTGTTCGACCCTCTTACCAAGCGAGTTTGGGCGACAGAACACGGTTCGAGCGGCGGCGATGAACTCAATCTGGTTCAATCAGGTAAAAACTACGGCTGGCCGCTGGCTGGTTACAGTAAAGAGTATGGATTTCCAAATAACGATATTTCGCCAAATAAATCGCTTCCAGGCATGGAAGACCCAAAAGCAGTCTGGACTCCAGCGATCGCACCTTCGGGCTTGACCACTTACAATGGGAAGCGATTTCCCCAATGGCAGAAAAATCTCTTTGCGGGTGGCTTGATCGAGCAAGCAGTGCGCAGAATCGAACTAGATGCGAAGGGTAAAGTTCTCAACCAAGAGTCAATCTCAATCGGTGCGCGGGTCAGAGATGTCCGTCAAGGCCCTGATGAGCTACTATACGTCTTGACTGATGAACCTAATGGTCGGATTGTGCGGATAGAGCCACCACAAAAATAAAATTAATTCGCACATGCAGGTTGATTGAGTCTTAATTCATCTACGCCCAATTCTCCGATTCTAAATCAGCTTCGATTTCGACCTTGGTTGGAGTTACTTCGACCGCGATATTGTTATTAGTGACTTCTGGAATAATCACTGGTGATGGATTAGACTCTGGCTTGATTGCCGTTGGTGGTTGAACTGGTGTGCCTAGAGGCTTAACTGAAGCTGGCTTGATTTCTAACTTGATCCAGGCTTCCTCCTCAGCGACAGGAGCGGGGCTTGTGGGCAGGTCGATTTGTTTAATAGGTTCAGGCTTAGAATTATCTACAGGAGCTGCTTCCTGACTCTGCAAGTGGCGAGTGATTGGAGTTTCTACTGGAACTGCAATGGGTTTAATTGGAGCAGATGGTTTATTGGTAGGTTTAGCTGTTTTTGGCGCTGACTGCTTCCCGCTCAGCTGTTCCTTGAGCTTAGCTGGGCTAGGGATAGGTGTCTGTTGATTGACTGGCACTAGTTGGCGACGAAGTTTCAGTGTTTGCCATGCAAACCAGCCTAACAAGAGGACACTGCTAGCCTGACCCACTAAAATACCCCCCGTCTCCTGACGAGCATAAATCCATAAGGTGAGGGCATAGAAAAAACCGACTCCACTCCAGATAAAATCCTGTTTCCGATGGATTTCGGGAAAGAAGAAAGCAGAGATATACAAACCAACGCTACCCGTACCAACTAAGACAGCTAAGATATATGCCAACATTTCGATCGAATACTCCCAGGAGTCAATACTAGATTTAGCATCTCATAATTTAGGCTTTAGGTATTAGACTTTAGACTTTAGGGCATGAAGAACGAGGATTCCTCAGCAACTTAACAGGACGCTTGCGTCCCAGAAGCTAAAACCTAAAGCCTAAAGCCTAAAGCCTAAAGCCTAAAGCCTAAACTACTGCTGCCACCGCTGCTACTTTCGCAGGTAATAGTTCAAAGTCGGTAAAGGTAAACTCAGTCGTGCTGGGTGTTCCATCTGCTTCGACACCTTCGATTTTTCTTTGGCTCAGGAGTTGGAACCCGCCAACTTTTTCGTAGTTGTCTTCAAAGACGATTTTCTCGCTTTTGACTTCGCCAGTCTCAGGATCGGCGTAGATCGAGTCATAGCGGTGGGAGAGGTAGCCTTCACCAGTATCGTGACTGCTGAAGGTGTCGATCGTCACCATGATGCCGTGGAGGTGGCGATGAACGTGACATACTTCATTATTGCGGAGTTTGTATCGATCGCCCATCGGCTTTTCAGGCATTAAGATTTCCACGGCACCTGTAGCATCAGTTTCACCATAGGCGAAAGTATTCATGCTGTGGGTTTCGGCAAAAGTTCGGCGAACACGGTGAATGGCGACTTCACGTAGTTGTCCGAGAATTGATTTGCGCACCTCTTCATCCTCGATGCCTGTAACTTCGGCACTCAAGTTAGCCTTGACTAAAACTTTGCCAGTCAAGATCTGATCGCCCTTTTGAAATGTAACTGCGGCAGTGTAGCCAGGAAAACTAGGTTCCCAAGTATAACGATTCTCATATGCAGCTTGAAATAGTTCTTGTGCCGATTTTGATGCTGTCATCTTGCCTAAACGTGTTATTTGGTATTTAATCCTATTCTAGGGATCTTTTGATTAATTTTGCGCTCAGGCAAACGAATGATCACAAATTACTAAATTCACGATGACTAGCTCGGATCGCTCAGTACCAAATTCAGATCTTCACACTGTAGCGGCAGCCTTTGCTGTTGAACGTCAAGTATTGAAGCCAGAGCTACCTCAGTTGATTGAGAATAAGGAGAAAATCGCAGCTGGGCTGCTAATATGTCTATCATTAGCAACTGGTCAAACGATCGCTGACGTTAAAATTGCCGGATTGGGTCGGATCTATCCACCAGGGAGAAATCAGGGCGCGATCGACTTTAAGTTAGTTTGTGGTGTTTATGCGGATACTCAAGTCCATCTGGGCATCTGTATTTTACCATTTACAGATCTGGGTCTGGTGAGTGAAATTTGTACCAGGCTACTAGTATATAAGGATTTCGGACTTGATCGATTGTGTCTGATCCGTCCCAGTGACTTGATGACTGATGTGCGTCAGCTACCTGCCTGTTTGCCTAAGCTATTATCTCCTAATATTGGCGGTCATTTTATTCCCCTCTCATCCAGAGATGTTCTGTTCCTGCTGACTACGCTCTCGGTATTTCAGCAAAAGCAGCAATATGGCGTGACGAATCAACTGATTCTTGCCTATTTAATCCACTCTGAGCTATTAACTAAAAGTGAACTAATTAAAAGTATTCTTGTTGCGGCTCAGGTTTAGGCTGATCAATTGCAACTAATTCAGTCATCATCAAAAGACTGAGCAGAAGATATATGCTCTACCGAGTCTAACCGATTCGGAATCCCATCACAGCCACCCGGAATAGTTCGGCGGGAAGCCTCACCGCACCAAGCACAGCAGTATTGACGCTGTATTTCAGACATCCGTCGCACACTGGTAAAATCAACATCTTCAACGATCGCACCACTAAATTCACCTGTAATATAGTCGGGAGAGCGATCTGGAACACGAGGACTAGCAGATTCTACGCTGCCATAAAAAAATCGAGTATCTTTAATATCTGCACCATTTAATTTAGCTTGATACAGAATAGCTCTAGCTAAATTAGCTTTTAATAAATTACATCGATTAAGATTAGTCCGAATTAAATTAGCATCACTGAAATCTGTCCAGCGCAAATCAGTTTCAGAGAGATCAGTTTCAGCTAACATCATCTTCAAATCGATTACCCGCATCCCATAAATTCGATCCTCATCATAACCGCCAGTACCATTGAGAATTACTCGCCCCAATCGCAAATCACGTTGAAGCGGAGTCAGTAATTTTGCGCGAGATAGAAACCTGAGTACTCTAGCTTTCCCAGTAGCATTCACACTTCCTAGTAATGCCGCAGTTCGTCCCGCTGCAAACGCCCGCTCCTGCGGCCAATCTTCGAGAAAACCGTCGTCGTCTAGAACTAAATCACAAATTCCTTGAAAGTAATTATCGATTGTCTGTTGTTGAGTGATCGTATTTTGTTGACGATTAAGTCGATTTTGTTCGATCGTTAATTCGCGTGAGATGATGTACTGCCGCCATGACACAAATGCTGCTAGTGTAGCAATCGATCCCTGTCCGAGCGCACCACCCCAAATTCCCAAAGCACCGACAATATTCCAATCTGTTCCTGCTGACAATCCCGCCACATAGTCAAAAAAACCATTAATCTTGAGCAAGTAAATTACGACAACGACCATCGTAATTGTAACGACTAGTCGCAATCGCTGTGCTGAGGAGAGGGATTTGGGGATACTTGCGCGAATACCTTGATACAGGATCGGTGTCGAAGAGCCGATCGCGATCGCACAACCTACTGCGGTAATGCTAGTATTTTTAAACACGATCCCGTAGGCGATCGTCATAATTCCAATTAGATTCAACCAAATTGTCATTGACGCTAAGATATCCAGCTTTCCAATAAAATTGCCAGCATAGAAATCTTATCACTTAACTCAAAGTTTAGGGTAGAGAGGATCAATCTTCTCTCTACCCTAAACTTTAAATATTCCAGCTCCACTAAATCACAGCTGAATTAAGTAGTTAAAAGTTCAGCATTTAGGTTGATTATTTAACATTAGTTACTTGACAAACAGCATCTCTTGATAAGTAGGTAAGGGCCAGAAATCATCAGCGACTTCACCTTCGAGCGCGTCAGCATCTTTGCGTAAATCATCCATCATTGGGCGAATTGTTTTAGCGCAATACTGCATGTGCTCTTCGATCGATCCAAAGTCATGCTTGCTGATAATCGAGTCTAGTTTACTGACTTTATCCATCATTGAGCCAATCAATGCTGCAACTTTTTCGGCACTTTCTTTACCCAGTTCAATCCCGATCGATTTAGCATTAAAAATCGTTGTCGAGAGTTCGGAATGGTAGCGCATTGCAGCTGGATAAATGGTAGTTTTCGCCATCGTCACCATTAATTTCGATTCGACATCAATCGCCAGAATATACTGTTCGGCATACACTTCAAACCGACTTTCAAGTTCTACTGGTGTCAGTACGCCAACTCGCTCGAATAACTCTTCGATATAATCAGCTTTGAGGACTGGCAGCGCATCAGCAGTCGTCCGCAGGTTGACTAAACCGCGTTCTTCTACCGCCATTTTGTGCCATTCTTCAGAGTAACCATTACCACCAAACACGACGGCACCGTGTTTATCCATCACCTTTTTCAGCACTGTGTGGATGGCAGTAGTGAGATCGGCACCCTCGGCCATTTTACTTTCGAGTTTGTCAGCAACCCAGGTCAGCGAATCAGTCAGGATCGTATTCATCGCCACTAATGGCCCCGATACCGACTGGTTAGAACCGACAGCACGGAACTCGAAACGGTTGCCAGTAAAGGCAAAGGGGGAGGTACGATTGCGATCGCCAGGATCTTTGGCGAAGACTGGTAAGGTGTCTACACCCATTTCCATCACTCCAGCATGAGCGGAACTAGTAGTCTCGCCCTTGCTAATCTGGTCGAAGACCTGTTCAAGCTGCGATCCGAGATAAACAGAAATAATCGCTGGGGGAGCCTCATTTGCACCCAAGCGGTGGTCATTACTGGCAGTCGCGACAACCGCGCGTAATAGTGGCCCGTACTTGTGTACACCGCGAATTACCGCAGCGCAGAACAGTAAGAACTGCATATTGGCGTGAGGACTGTCGCCAGGATCGAGTAAGTTACCCTGAGTAGCATTGCCCACCGACCAGTTAACGTGTTTCCCAGAGCCGTTAATGCCTGCAAATGGTTTCTCGTGCAACAGGCAGACAAAACCATGTTTCTTGGCAGTACTCTTGAGAATGGTCATCGTCAGTTGCTGGTGATCGCTGGCAACGTTGGCAGCCTCAAAGAATGGTGCCAGCTCGAATTGACCTGGAGCCACCTCGTTGTGGCGGGTTTTGGCAGGAATTCCCAGCCGATACATCCGCTCTTCGACATCCTGCATGAATACCTGAACGCGATCAGGAATCGCCCCAAAGTAGTGATCGTCAAACTGCTGACCTTTAGCCGCAGGTTTACCAAATAAGGTGCGCCCAGTCAAGAGCAAATCGGGACGACTGTGGGCAAAGTGTGAATCAACCAAAAAGTATTCCTGCTCGGCACCACAGCTAGAATTAACGGGGGCAACTTCGGCATGTCCGAGCATCTTGAGCAAGCGCGTAGCCGCCTTATTCATCGCGGCATTCGATCGCAGCAATGGCGTTTTCTTATCGAGGGCAACACCTGTCCAGGAGATAAATACAGTCGGAATGCACAGGGTGACACCGTTGTCGGTTTCCATCACATACGCCGGACTGGTGACATCCCACGCAGTATAACCCCGCGCCTCAAAAGTCGATCGCACGCCGCCATTCGGGAACGACGAGCCATCTGGTTCGCCCTGTACCAGGACTTTGCCTGTAAATTCCGTCAGCACCGAGCCATCGGACTGGACGGAGATAAAACCGTCATGCTTCTCCGCAGTCGCATTCGTCATCGGATAAAAGACGTGAGCATAATATAATGCCCCTTTAGAAATCGCCCAATCTTTCATCGCCGCAGCAACTGTACCCGCGATCGAAATATCCAGTTTACCGCTGGTTTGAATCGTCGTCTTCACCGACTTGTAGACATCTTTGGGCAAGCTTGCCTGCATCTTGCTCAATGTAAATACATCCGTCGCCCACAGTGCCTCTAAGCGCTGGGGTACCTTAACTGGTAAGGGTTGGCGATCGGTTACTTGAGATACAGCCTGAACGCGCAATTCATGGGTCATGATAATTTATTCCTAGAAATATTCGTTAAACGTGGGTATTGCAATTAGGACAGATCTGTAGGTTGGGTTGAAGAATGAAACCCAACATTCCTACAATTGATTACTGAGTGTGTTGGGTTTCGATGCTCAACCCAACCTACGATCTTTGACCGGATCTTAGCCCCCTTTTTAAGGGGGTTTGGGGGATTTAGATCTCGAAACGAAGTCCAACAGACTTGTGTATACATCGTAGTACAAAGGGGATGGCTGGGGTGGGGTAAATAGATCTCCGCAGCAACTCAATACACCGACGGCACAAAGAACTGCTCGTTACGCGGCGGACGTACATAGTCGTGCGGCGCACTCTTGCGCGGTGGCAACTCCAGCGGGGCTGGAGTCATATCCACATACGGAATCTTGCTCAAAAAGTGGCTGATACAATTGAGCCGAGCACGGCGTTTATCATTCGCCTCTACCGTAAACCAAGGAGCTTCAGGGATATTTGTATGGGCAAACGTCGCGTCCTTAGCTTGAGAATATTCCACCCAGCGATCGCGTGATTCGAGATCCATCGGGCTGAGTTTCCACCGTCGTGCCGGGTCTGTCGTCCGCGACTGGAACCGCCGCTCTTGCTCGTCATCGCTGACAGAGAACCAATATTTCAGCAAAATAATCCCCGACTTTACCAGCATTCGCTCGAATTCTGGACAGGTTTGCATGAATTCTTCGTACTGTGCATCGGTACAAAAACCCATCACATGCTCGACTCCAGCGCGGTTGTACCAACTGCGATCGAAACAAACGATCTCACCTGCGGCGGGCAGATGGGGGACATAACGTTGGAAATACCATTCGGTTTTTTCACGATCGCTTGGAGTTCCCAAAGCAACCACCCGACAACCACGGGGATTGAGCGGCTCGGTAATCCGTTTGATCGTGCCGCCTTTACCAGCGGCATCGCGTCCCTCGAACAAAATCACGATTCGCACGCCTGTATGCTTGACCCAGTACTGCATTTTCACTAGTTCGACTTGGAGTCGAGCTAATTCCTGCTCGTAAACTTTGCTGGCAAGTTTGGAGCTGCCTTCTGCTTCAGAGGTGTGATGCAGTACTCGGCGTTCGGAAGTCTGGATCTTTGCTCTGTTGCGATCCTTTTGTTTTTTCTTCTTTTTCTGTTTGATTGGTGCTGATTCTACCAGCGAGTTGAACATGGCAGTGGCGGAGCTGCCATTCATAATTTCGGTTTCCATCGTTATTATTTGATGACCCAGTATAAGTATGGAACAGGTAATACCGACTTTGAAATTGGACTCAAACCCTTACAGCGTTATCAGAGTTAGCAACAACCTGAGAATTGTATCTGCATATACAAAATGGCTCATATCTGTCTTTTCTAACAGTTGCAAGTCATTAAAGGTTTTTTGGGGTTAACCAATATTAAAGATAGGAAAGTCAATTATTTGTATTGCAAGCTACGAAAGATCGTAGATAGATAAGTATAAATGTAGATACCTAAAAACACATCAAATTATATGACAGCAAATTCTAGCAAGGATGGGCTAAAGCCTACTCTAGGGCTACTCGGTGTGACGATTAATGCAATGGCTCTAATCGCTCCGGGTGCATTCTTGTGGACAACATTTCAGCTCCAGTCACCCAGAGCTTCAGCCCCAAATATGTGGGCTTCAGTGGCAGTTGCCACCGCGATTGCATTATTAACTGCTAGCTGTTTTGCCACACTTTCTAAAGCCTATCCAGAAGCAGGTGCGGGCAGTTCTTATTACTATGCAGAAGCAGCAATCCTCGCCAAAGAAGAACATCGTCACTTTCGATTTGCCCGAATTGTAAAATTTCTAACGGGATGGGCATCTCACCTCTACTACTGGGTTTATCCTGGCGTAATGGTTGGGTTTATGGGTACTTTAATTCTCTACATCGGGAGACTTTTCAACCCAGATTTTGCCAGCGATTCACTCTCACAAATTCTCTTGTGTGCGGTATTTGCGGGATTAGTTGGCTTTGTTGCCTTCTTTGGCGTAACTGGTTCGACGTTGATTAATATCATCATTAATATCGTCCAAATTAGTTCGTTATTTATTTTAGGAATCTTGTTTATCATCTTTAGATTTTCCAATCCAGGCTTCAACTATGAGCACGCCAACGCACTCAGTGTCGTGATTCCCCATGATTTTGGGGGGCTGTTATTCCAAACGACGATCGCGATTTTATTAGTAGTCGGGTTTGAATCGGCGACAGCCCTCGCAGGTGAAGCCATCAATCCCAGACAAGACATTCCCAAGGCGGTAGTCATGTCGCTATTTATTCAAGCTTGTATTTGCTACTTCTTTGAATATTTTGCTGCCAATTTCTTCATTAGTGATGCCTATGCAGGTGTGGTAAATAAAGCTGGCGAGGCAGGCTCGTTTGTCGCTGGACTCGATCCCAAAATTACCGATATTGGGGCAGCCGTGACAGCCCTGAGTCTCGATGCGAGTAAATATACTGGCGGTAGTATTGTTAGAGGATTTGATGCAGCAGTTTTATCTGGTGCTCCCGTTGGGGATATGGCGAGAATTTTAGGCGACAGGTTGCTCGGCGGACACGGATTTACACTAGTATTAGTATTGGCAATTACCGTCCTGATGGCACTACTGGGAACAACGCTATCTGCCCTTTCCACAGGCGTGAGAATTACCTACGCGATGGGTGCAGATGACGAGCTACCAAGCATCTTTGGGCTGCTCCACAGCAAGTTTAGTACTCCGCACATCGGGACGATCGTATTGACGATCTTATCGGCGATCATTGGCGGATATGGAGTACTTAGCGTCAACAATTTGACCCAAATGACGCTGGTTTCAAATATCGGTACCTTCATATTTTATGGATTGACTTGCTTAGTGACCTTTGTTGCTTCGATCGATCGGTTGTTAGGCGATGAATCAAATTTTATTAAGTCAAAAGTGATTCCGTTAGCAGGAGCATTTATGAACTTTGCGATGATGTTTGGCGTGTTTTACTTCGGTTTTACAGCTGGTGGTGACTCTGCTAAAAATGCTCAGATTGCGATCGGAATTTCAGCGGCTTTCTTCTTGCTTGGTTTTGGCTATATTATGGTGCGGAGTCTGGTAACGGGTCGATCGATTTTTGTCAGACCACATGAGAACCATGTGCAGTTTGGTAGAGGACATTCGGGTAATTTGTAAAAGGCTAAAACTCAATGAACAAATGGCAAGTACCACCAGAACAGTGGAACTATCTCTCCCCAACCAAGAAGTATCGCGTATTCAAAACAGCGATCTATGTTGCTGTTCCATTGATGGTGATGCTAACCATGTTTAGCTTACTCATCGAAACAAAATTGGGACTGTAAGCACTACTTAATCTAAGATATCTACAAGACGATCGCCGTAAAGTTGGAGCAAACTAACTATGGATTTGATTATTGCAGTCATCCAACCGTCCAAATTGGATGATGTCAAAGAGGCATTGGTAAAAGCGG
>JANNDQ010000356.1:0-4778 GCA_031387965.1 Chamaesiphon sp. OTE_75_metabat_567 | reverse complement strand
GATATCGCTATTAAATTATGTCGCTAGAACCAGAGAAGATGTGGTATTGGCAGATGCCAGCGGTGAAGGGATATTTGCCACAGATCCTTATATCATCCATACCCAGCCCAAGTCGGTCTGATGTATTCCGATCGTGCAGCCATCTCAATTAATTGGTCTGCTATATTTGGAAAATAATCTAACTACTGGTACCTTCACAGCCGATCGATTAGCAGTCCTTAAACTCCTCTCAGCTCAAGCGGCAATTTCCCTCCAAAATGCCCAACTCTACGTTGCACTGCGTGAAAATGAACGCAGGCTAACTCAATTTCTTGAAGCAATGCCAGTCGGTGTATTTGTGATCGATGCCAATAGTCAGCCCTACTATGCCAATCAGACAGCTCAACAAATTCTGGGCAAGGGCATCACCACTGCTACCACAACTCAATTGACCGAAGTATATCAAGCGTATCAGACCGGAACCGATCGACTCTACCCCACCGAGGAGCAGCCAATTGTCCGAGCATTGCAGGGTGAGATTACCACTATTAGCGATCTGGAGATTCGCCAAGCGAACGGGATTATCCCCCTAGAGGTATCGGCGACTCCAGTCTTCGACGAGCAGGGGCAGATTGTCTATGCGATTGCCGCTTTTACTGACATCACTCAGCGCAAACAATCCGAAGCCGAGCGAATTGAATTCACCCAAGCGCTAGCACTCAAGAACATCGCTCTCGAACAAGCCAGAGATGAATTAGCCGAATACACCCGCACTCTAGAACAAAAAGTCTCAGAGCGCACCCAAGAACTGTCTCAGACCCTCGAAATTCTCAAAGCCACCCAATCTGAGCTAATCTTTGAAAACGACCTGCTCCGCAGCGCTGAAGCCCCCGATCTCTTTGATTATCAAGTCGGTGGTAGCCTGCCGATGGATGCCACCACCTACGTCGTCAGGGCTGCCGATCGATATCTCTACAAAGCGCTCAAGCGCGGCGAGTTTTGCTATGTGCTCAATCCCCGTCAGATGGGTAAATCTAGCCTGATGGTGCGGATGATCAATCATCTCCAGCGAGAGGGAATCTGGTGTGCCTCGATCGATATGACCCGAATTGGCAGTGAAACCGTTACGCCGGAGCAATGGTACAAGGGCATCGCTTCCGAGCTAGTCCGACATTTCAATCTCCGGGAGCAGTTAAACCTCAAAACTTGGTGGCAAGAGCAAGCAGATCTATCTCCAGTGCAACGGTTGAGTGAATTTATCGAATCAGTGCTGCTGGTGGAAGTGGGCACACCTTCAACCCAAATTGTGATTTTCATCGATGAGATTGATAGTATCCTCGGTTTAAAATTCCCCGTGAATGACTTTTTTGCCCTAATTCGTTCCTGTTACAATCAGCGCAGTCTCAATCCAGTATATCGGCGGCTAACTTTCGCTCTGTTCGGTGTCACCTCCCCCGGCGAGTTGATTACCAATACCCAGATTACCCCCTTTAATATCGGTCAATCGATCCAACTAGAAGGCTTCAAAGAGCATGAAGCTCAACCACTACTACAAGGATTGGTAGAGAAATTCACCAATCCCCAAACCTTACTGAAAGAAATCTTAGCCTGGACAAACGGGCAACCTTTCCTCACCCAAAAGCTCTGTCAGCTAATTCGCGATACGACTGCGCCGATTCAGCCTTATGGTGAATCAGAATGGATCGCTCACCTAATCTACACCCAGATCGTTGATAATTGGGAGTTCCAAGATGAGCCAGAACATCTCAGAACTATTCGCGATCGAATTATCAAAAGTCCGCAATCTCTCCACCTGCTCGAACTCTACCAACAAGTCTGGGAACAGTCAGCAGTTGCCATCACCAATAGTCCCACCGAACGAGAATTGTTATTATCTGGAATTATTATTAAACAACAGGATACTCTCACCGTCCAAAATCGCATTTATGGCGCGATATTCGATCGAGCTTGGATCGCAATCAATTCGATCGGCTAAATTACCGATCTGGACTAACACTGTTGTAATCTGGCTAACAATATGACAATTTCATCAACAACTTTAACCATTTGAGCTGTAGATCGATCGTGTTGATTGAGAATAATACTAAATACCAATGGTGAATATTTTGGTGGGTTAATATATCCAGACAGACTGACAACACCACTCATACTTCCAGTTTTAGCGCGAACAATCCCCTGAGCAATTGTTCCTTTCATCCGATTTCTGAGGCTACCACTCACTCCAGCTAGCGGCAAAGAATCGCGATAAATTTGGGCATTTGGAGTAACTGCCATCGCTGATAATAATCGGGTAAAAGTCGTCGGGGCAACTAAATTGTGTCGGGATAATCCAGCGCCATCATTGATCCGATAGCTTTGAGGATCTATACCCATTTCCGTCAGATTTCTTTTGACTAAGGAGATACCTAAATCTTGGGTATCTTCACTGCTGGTATTGTATTCTGGATAAGTTCGCCCGATCGATCTGAGCAAAACTTCGGCATAGACATTATTACTGCGCTGATTAGTTTCATTGATTAATTCACTGACTGGCGGTGAATCGATTGCGGCAATCTCTGGTAGATTAGTGATGTTTTGTCCCAATCCGATCCGAGTACTGCCTACAGTAATTTCGGACTTACTTAAACCTTGTCGAAATGCACTGATGAAAGATTCAGCTGGATTTAAAACTGGTAAGTCAATCTGAGTTGGGGTAGCATTTAGCGCGAGTTTACCTGTTAAGCGAATAGTTGGTTTGCCAAAGATTGCGATCGCATTAACGCTACTAGTCTGACTAGCCGCAATTGTCAAACTTTGATTTTCTACTTGCCAATTATTCAGGGTTGGATTTTTCCAGCTATATTTTAGCGGCATCCCAATTTGCTGTTGACTAACGATCAGCGGGTTAGAGTTTTGATTGAAGATCAAACTATTAATTGGTGGGGCATAATCAGTCGATAAGTCATCCCATTCCCAATCGCCATTAATCTGTTCGCCGCGAAAATAACTATCATCAAAATTAATTTGACCAATCTGTTTGATGCCGCGCTGCTTGAGCTGTTGACCGATCGATTGTAGCCCGATAGCTGTCAAACTAGGATCACCCCTACCGACAACTAACAGGTTAGAACTATTGCCAGTATTCGGCAATTGATATACAGATGTTCTCAATCTGGTGGCTGCACCTAACTGCCGGAGCGCTACAGCTGTCGTAATTAACTTAACATTAGAAGCTGGGATAAATAATCGATCGCCATCCCGATTATAGAGTTGATTTGTTCCACCCAATCCTTGAACGACAATTCCCCACCGATACCGTCGCAATTCAGGTCGATCGATGATTTCATTAATTGCGATCGAGATTTGATTAGCACAGATCCCTGGCAATGCGGGAGGCGGAGCCACAACCTGTGGCTGCTGTGCCTGAGTCGGAATCACCGTCAATAGCTGCACCAACAGCCATCCACACACTGTCACGATGCCCTGAGAAGAAGATAACTGCTGCATATTTTTAGACCACACCCAATTTTTCGATCCTTAGTTAATTTCTCCTTGCCAAACCTAGGTTCTAGTTGCTAAATAAGCTTCGAGCTGATCGAGTTCGATCGTCATTTGGGCAACGAGGGGAGCTGGATCTCGATCTGAGTGTTCGCGGGCTAATTGTTCGATTTGTTTAGCTAATGCGGCGATCTTCACAATCCCCACATTGGCACTCGAACCTTTGATATAGTGAGCTTCATGGGCGATAGCTACTGCATCTCGATCGATCACTGCTTGATGAAGATCAGCGATGTGAATTTTGATATCTGCTGCCAACATCGTCAGCAATTCTAGTTCAAATTCGGGATCATCTTCAGAGATTTGATGCAACTGTTCCCAGTCAATATCGATGAGATCGTTCATGAGGTGATGCAGTAACGCATGTAGACTAATTATGAGAACTATCTTAGCCCGTTCGTGTCAACGTTGCTTGGGCAAATCCCGTAGCAGCGGATCTGCTAAATTATCGATCTATTGCCCAGTATGGGCAATAGCTAACGTTCATTAGCATTTTCTTCTTAATTCAAATCGACTGGAAGTTATGTTTCAAACTACTCGTCGCCGTCTGGCAATTTGGTACACGATTGTCACAGCGATCGTATTGCTGGTATTTGCTAGTGGAATGTATATCTATGTGCGGGGCACATTGATCGAGCGAATCGATGATACGCTCAATCATGTTGTGGAAGTGGTGAGTAGGTCAATCTCGATCGACAAGATTGATGCTCCGGGCGAAATTAATCAATTTAAGATTAATATCGGTGCGAGTTTTCAGGATAATTCTGACCGACTAGACGACGATCGCATCGATTTAGAATTATTTAATGTCGGTGGTAAATTACTCTGGTCTACGCTGCGAGAACCACTAAATTTGCCCGTATGGATTGACCTTGATGGTGAAACTGTCCATGTGGGCAATGACCGAATCCTGCGGCAAATTACTGCGCCAATTAATCGGAATGGGATACTGGTGGGCTTGTTGAGAGTCAGTCATCCCTGGTTTGAAGTCACCAAACCGACAGAGCTACTGATCGTCGATTTGGCAATTGGGACTTCCTTGGTAATTGCTAGTGTCGCGGCGATTGGCTGGTTGCTATCGGGGATTGCGATCGAACCTGTTAAAGCTTCCTATCAACAGCTCAAACAGTTTACCGCCGATGCTTCTCACGAACTCCGCAATCCGATCGCAATTATTCAGACCAATGTTCAAGTCGCACTTGGAGAGGAACCGCTTCAGCCTCAACAGCGCCAGCAATTGC
>JANNDQ010000310.1:0-2484 GCA_031387965.1 Chamaesiphon sp. OTE_75_metabat_567 | reverse complement strand
CCAAGTCACCCAGTCCCAGTAACCAACCAATAATCAATAAAATTCCGCCCAGTCTTTGATACAGCCGAGAGAGTCCGGCGAGAGCGATTTTGTGAGGAGTTAGCCGGATCGATTTGCCATCAATATGATTCTCCACAGGAGAGGCTCCGCCAACGAGTCGAGCTAGTTTCCCCAGTCGGCGATGTTTTTGGAGTCCCCACTGGGTGAATAACCAGCCCACAATCCCGATCGCCAGTCCGAAGGTATAGATTGGTAAATGTGCGACAAACAGACCCCGAATTAGCAATATCCCCAGCCCATAAATTGCCAGGGCACCACCTTCAATCTGGCGGATTTTCTGAAGTACAACTGCCACACCAATCGCCCCAATATAAATTGCGATCGCCGCCCAGAAGGGGATTTGCCAGCCTAATTGTAAGCCGCTAAGCACCAGATAAGTACCCAATAGCCAGCCAGCTTGATCCGCTGTCCGCCGCTGCTGCCGTCGGTATTTAAGATATACAATCCCCGCTAAACCAAGTCCGGCGACGATCGCCGTAACTAATCCTAGTGGCTGCTGCCAGAGTCCGAAGGAATCGATCGCCCAAAAGTTGACAGGAATTAATAGCAGTGTGACTAGCTGCAAGGTATTTGCCGTTAGCTTCAGCCCCTCCTGTCGCCGCGCCCAGCCACCTACGACCCAAAATCCGATCGTATATACCCACAGCAAGCCATACTGTCCCCAAGCGGGAAATAGCGCCCACTGCGTGGCTGCCAGCACTCCAGAAGAAAGCACCACCAAAAATACACCCAAAAATAGCAGCCAGCGGACACTCAATTCATCACGGAGATTTTTCCAAGCGATAAAAATTGGTGCAGGGGTTTTGACTGGTATCGGTACTGGAATTTCAGCAGGAAGAACTTCATCAACTGTCGTCGGAGTGTATGTCCACGGCAGATCTTCACTTAGGCAGGTTCGAGCGAGTTCGAGAATTTGAGCGTGTTCGAGCATTCCCGATCGCACCAAATGGTCTAGGGTCGCTAATAATTCGCGATTGTGAGGATCGATCTGCAACTCTAACCAAATGGATTTAACTACTGGGGTGGGCATAATTTCTGATGGGGATTCCATACTATCCTCGCTTAGTATGCCCTATTTGTCTCCTTTGTCACTGATTTTTGTAGTACGCTATCAGTCTGAAGATAATATAGTTTTACGAATTTTAATAATCATCTACACCTATGGATTAGTTATCAGTCGCCGTGCAGCTAATGAACTTAGCTGTAAAAGTACTCCCTTTACCTACCTGACTCCAGACTGTTAATTTTCCGCCATGAACATCGACGATCGATTTGACGATCGCTAGCCCCAAGCCCGTACTATGCTGAGGTGGTAAAGATTTAGATTCAATCCGATGAAACCTGTCGAATATCAGTTCTCGATCGGCATCAGCAATACCGATGCCACTGTCACTAACTTGGAGTGAAATATTATTCAGAGTACGAGTTAGTGAAACATTTACTCTTCCACCTGTAGGTGTATATTTAATTGCATTATCAATTAGATTTGCGCCCATCCGGTAGAGTTGTTCGGAATTACCATTAATCAAAATCGGTACATCGGGGTCAATATCGCTAGAGATATCGATCGACTTAGCGGTGGCGGGAATGGCAAATTCTTCGACCAAATCTAGGATAATTTCGGTCAGACAACATGGCTCTAGGCTTAACTTATTATCTAGACGATCGAGACTAGATAGGAATAATAGATCGTTGACTAAACTAGCAATCCGAATATTTTGTCGCTCGACTCGATTGAGCCAATTAGTTAACTCTGGAGCTAGATATTGATATTCCGCTCGACCATTTTCAATAATTACTTGTAATGTAGCTAAGGGTGTACGTAATTCGTGAGCGGCATCAGCAGTAAATTTTTGCATTTGCTGATAGGATTGAGATAGTGGGCGCATCGCTAATCCGGCTAAATACCAGCTAGCGATCGCGACAATACAGCCAATGCCGATAGTTCCCCAAATCAAAATCAGATGAATATTGCTCAGATATTCTTGGATATCTGTCAGATTTCGACCTACTTGTAAGTAGCCCCAAACTTGATTATCAGGAGTATGAATTTCTAAAGTAAGTTGCTGATAATATTTGCCAGATCGATCTTCAAAATGCTCCCAGCGTAAGTTTTCCAAGGAACTTAATGAGGTTTTAGAGACATTTGGATATATACCTAAAATCGCTCTTGGTTTACCCCAATTATCTAGAAAGTTAGCATAATATCGATCGGTATTAATTGCTGTATGACGATGTTTTTCTTCCCATTTAGTTTTACAATTTAAGTAAATCGGACAAAGATCGGGGATTTTATCATACATATCTGCTGGTATTTTTCCAGGAATAGCTAGTTTATACTCAACATTGTCATGGATATTATTAGCTAGGGATAATATCTCTTTTTCTACCGATCGATAGCTGAGATTGGTAACGATTCGATCG
>JANNDQ010000212.1:0-4926 GCA_031387965.1 Chamaesiphon sp. OTE_75_metabat_567 | reverse complement strand
GATCGCCCACACTTCATACCGATCGGCAGGATAATCTAGACTACACAGACTTTCGACGAGATTGGTAATTACGGCGGCTTCATTTTTGGCAGCAATTGCCAGAGAAATAAATGGATAGGTCTGGGGCGGAGTAAATACAGGTGCTGGAGCTACTTTTGTCGCCACCAGCTTGAGCGCCCGCACACAAAATACACTAGTGACCGCCCAGGCGACAATGTAGCCCCAACTAATCAAATGTAGCGCCGCTACTCCCAACCACAAGCCGCCCAAGATAGTCGCTGCTTTGAGTTGCCGATAACCCATCCCCATCGCCCAATCGATCGTTGGTACGGTAGGATATTCAACGGTTAACGGTAAGCTGCGCTCAGTCATTGCGATCGGGTCGGGAAGGTGCTATCTAATCTTAACCTAAGTTAAGCTAGCTCGATCGCGCTTAATCTAATGGATCGAAGCCTATTTCAATCTACACGAACTCCGATAATAGTCCAACTCCGGCTCTTGCCAAGAAAAAGCAAAATGGCTGATTGAATTAATCTGGGGCAGACTGCGACGAATCCCCTCCATCTGATCCTCTAGGGATGGACGACCTTCAATCGGTTTACCCCAAGTTCCCGCTAGCGCTGGGATGACATTAGTATTTGCTGGTGCGAAGCTGACGACACGCCGGACTTGATCGACGATACAATCACTCCGATTGCAGGTAGCATAAGCCATTGGGTGCCACTCATTTGTGGCGAACCGATCCCAAGGTTGGAGCCGTGAATCATAACCTCTGCGTCCAATTGGTTGATTTGCTTCTGGAAAAAATACCGACCCAGATTTGAGTCGCTGCTGCTCTACGGGTGCTGCTGCCTTTTGGAGAAAACTAACCACACCGTCACTAGCATGAGCAAGCGTCAGCGTCCATAAATCCCACTCAATCCAGGGTAATTTATCCTCGTAAGCCATGCTGGCTTCACCATTGAGGGGAATGCGTCCCTGCCAGAGCGGGGAGACTTCATTCGGATAGAGTTTATCCACTTCCTTGAGGTCGTTAATGGTAATCGTACCTTTGTCGAGGAAGCGATCGATTAAATCCGTACCCTTGCTATTTTGCGCCAAGCCAGTCAGGGTTTGCCTCGATTCATCGCCGTAGATCCACAAGTCTCTGACTTGACTGGCGATCGATTTCGCTCCCTGTCCGCGCGGAAATCGAATATAGTCAAATAATACACCGTCGGGACGACGACTGACGACTTCTCGCACCAACCGCTCATAATCAGTGCGGGCTTTGCTACTGTGAGGGTCAACAAACAACACCGAACCAGCGTTGCCATCTGTTGATTTTTGGAATCCTTCTTCACCAGCAAATAGAGTAGTTTCACCGCGACCATTGATACTGACGGCAGACTGTCCTTCGGGGGTCACGCCATACTCAGGCCCAAAATTGAGACTATACATCCAAGCATAAACCTTCATCCCCCGATCGCGACCCTTTTGGATCGAGTCCGCGAGTAGATCGGTTTTCTCAGTGCCCCGGTTAGTGAGAACTGAGTTCCAAGCAGTGGTGTTAGTCGATCGGGGTAGCAATGCCTTACCATAAAATGTCGCTACATAAACTTGGTTATAGCCTTTGTTAACAATATTATCGAAAACTTCTTCTAAGGCTCCAGGGCGCGTATCACAAGGATAAAGCCGAATCCAGATTGCTTGATTCTTCAACCAACTTTTTTGCCGACACTGTTGAACTAAATTTACGTGTTTTCTGACAATCTCACTATACCGATCTTGGCTACTGCGATCCCCTTTTTGGGCAGCTACTCGGAGTACATTTTTGGCACTGACTTCACTTGCTGGAATCTGACAATAAGCGGCACTTGGGGTAGTCTGCCCTACGCTTGCCGGAGCATAGTAGCTTTGTCCAGCTAGACTACTGGTGGCAAATATCCCGAATAATAACTTTTGGTGCCAGTTCGGACGATACGATCTCCATAATGAGACAGGAAGATATTGATGTAGCGTACAGTCCATAATGTCGATCGCAAGTGGCAGGTAGGGTAGTTCAGCCTTTCAGTATAAAGGAGAAGCCAATCTACTGATCAACTTCTCCTTCAACTGTCTGCGTTGACAGATAATTTAAATCTAATGTTCCAAACTCTGGCTCCCAGTTAAGATCCACGTTGTAGTGCTAATTCAATTTGCTTGAACTTTTGCTCTAAGCTAGTTCTGAGTTTTTCTGGTAACGGACGATTTGGATATGCTGCATAATGTGCCGCGAGAGAATTGAGCGCAGTCCGCATACTGGTAAAAGAACTAAGCTTTGTCAATGCCGGATCTTGGCGGTAGCGGGAAGAAAAATCATTAATGTTCAGCCGTGCCAAAGATTGCGCGGCTGCTTTGTCTGGGGAGTCATCGGGCAACGCTAGCACAGCTTTCATACTATTTAGCACGGTCATTGTGTCTTGAGAGTAATTTCCAACCAGTCCACCAGGGCTAGCCGAACACCCAGCTAAACCGACGACAACAACCAGTACTAAGGCGAATAACTGTGACCACAGACGTTTAAGCATAATTTATAGCGCGAGCATTAAAACTTGAAAATTACTGTCCATCCTAGCGTGAATTCGATCGCAATGGGAAGAAGGGGTTAGGCTTTAGGCTTTAGGCTTTAGGTTTTGGCAGGTTCCCTGCTGAGTACAAATATTGTGCTTGACTAATTGTTGTCGATCGACAACGATTAACCTATCAAATTAGATTGTGGTCTTGATCGCAATCTAATCCCTAAAGCCTAAAGCCCAAAGTCTAAAGCCTTCTTCCTATGACTATTTCCCGTCCCTACTACATCCTGATGTGGACGATTGTTGGTTTGTTTCTGACGATCGGTGCAACCTTTCTACCTGTATATGCGATCACTTCTCCACTACAATGGTTGAGCACTGGCATTACTGCTTATCCACTGGGGTTCAAATGTCAAGTTGGGGCGGTGTTATTAGTAAGTTGCTTAGGCGGTCGTACTGCTGGTATCCTGACTCAAATTGCATATTTATTAGTAGGACTGTTAGGGCTAAAAGTTTTCAATGACGGTGGCGGGATTGAGTATCTTCAGAAACCTGCTTTTGGTTATTTACTTGCCTTTATTCCTGGAGCTTGGGTCTGTGGACAGCTGGCTTTCAAGCGATTTTCTGCGGGAACGGCTAAATCAACACCTCAACTAGAACATCTAGGCTTGAGCTGTTGCTGTGGATTACTAACGATTCATTTATTTGGGATTATTTATTTAGTTTTATTTAAATTGGTTGACTGGCAGCAATCAGGTGATTTTAAATTATTTGAAGCGATCGCAAGTTATTCTATCTATCCATTTATCAGTCAATTAATACTTGCTTGTGCTGCAACACTCATCGCTTTTGTTGTACGCCGGGTGATGTTTTATTAGTAGTTAACACATGAAAATTAGAAATCCTTATTTTTGGATAGTAGCAGCGATCAGCACAATTATCGATATTCTCACCAAACAAGAAATTGTCCGCATGTTCGACCTGAAGAATAAAGGGGAGGTTGTTCGGTTCTTTTCAATTACTATTGAACAAGCGATTATTTATAGTCCCATTCCTAATCCCCAGAAGATACCGCCAACATTACCGCTAATTCCTAACGTATTCCACTTTACTTATATCCGCAATTCTGGTGCTGCATTTAGTTTTCTGACGGGACATGGGGGTGGCTGGCTAGCCTTTCTCTCTCTACTTGTAAGCATGGTTTTGATCGGTATCGGCATCACCAAAATCTTTAGTAATGTTTGGGAGCAGCTAGGATTTGGACTGATTCTTGCAGGTGCAGCAGGTAACGGAATTGATCGATTGTTTTTCGGCGGCTCTGTTACAGATTTTATCGATTTAAGGGTGATTAATTTTGCTGTATTTAATTGGGCTGATATATCGATTAATGTAGGAATAGCTTGTTTATTGATCTATAATTTCATATATTTACCCAGACAATCTCATGCTCGCTAGAATCTAGATTTTGCATCTTTTTGAAAACATCTGAGCATATCGATCGTGACTAAAATTTGTGATTACTATTATCTAGCGATCATTCTCATCTTATTTCAATTTATTAGCTATAATCCTGCTAGTGCAAATCCTCGAACAAGCATTGACCCGATTCCACCAAAGTCCAGCAAATTCCTATATGCACCCATTCAATTACCTACCACAGGAGAAGTCAATGATACCTTGTCCGATCGAGATATTCCAACTGGCGATGGTGGATTTGCGCGAGATTATGCAGTTCAATTAATGGCTGGCGATCGAGTTGAAATCGATCTAAGTTCTGAGAATTTTGATACTGTTGTCATCCTTCTCAATGCTGAGGGCAAAAGTATCGGTAAAAATGACGATGGTATCGATGGCACCAGTAATTCGCTCCTCTTTACCAAAATCAAAGATGCAGGTAACTATAT
This sequence comes from Chamaesiphon sp. OTE_75_metabat_567, assembly GCA_031387965.1. Lineage (GTDB taxonomy): Bacteria > Cyanobacteriota > Cyanobacteriia > Cyanobacteriales > Chamaesiphonaceae > Chamaesiphon. Next base: position 485 of record JANNDQ010000212.1, on the reverse strand, counting down.
CATCCGAGTTCAAGGTTTTGGTGAAACTAGTAGCGGCGAGTTTAAGCTCAAAGTTAGTAAGTTGAAAGAGAAGTGATCTGTCTCACAACAGTTAACGCCGAATAACTGACTCCCGCTGTCCCTTCGCCAGGATGAGTCGAGTCGCCCACCATCCACAATCCCGCCACTGGAATCCGCGTCGCAAAGCCAAACGGACCAAAAGTCGATACCCGTTGCCCAATGCCACCCACAATCCCGCGTTCACGGGCTGTATACCGCTCAAAAGTGCGGGGTGTGCCCACTTCCGTGACGATGATATTTTCCGGTGCTAAGTCAAAATATTCGCCTAATTTAGCGATCGCCACTCTAGTATACTCAGCCTTGATTGCGGCATAATCCACCTCCTTGCCGTACCATTTATTAGGATCGACAAATGAGGAGGCAATAATTGTCGCCTTGCCATCAGGTGCGCGTCCGTCTCCAGCATGGCTGACTGAAACAAACAG
>JANNDQ010000287.1:0-2396 GCA_031387965.1 Chamaesiphon sp. OTE_75_metabat_567 | reverse complement strand
CGATCGACCAAGCCTGTTCGACGACATCTGCGCCATAGCCAATCAGAAAGTTGAGCGCGGCGGGAATCAGCAGGTAGTAAGCAAAGGCAATTCCAGCCACAAATAGCACCGACGAACCAATTACTACGGGCAATACTAATCGCCGTTCGCGCTGTGTTAGTCCTGGAATCACAAATTGGATGATCTGATAAAGGACAACAGGACTAGCGACTAATAAACCACAGTAGCCAGCCACCTTAACTGACACAAAAAAGTATTCACCTGGAGCGAGTTGGAGAAACTTAATTCCCGCCGCAGGTATTTCGAGGATTTGGACAATTTGTTTAGCATAGACGAAACAGCCCAATGCGCCGATCGCCACCGCAATAATTGCATAAAAAATTCGCAGCCGCAACTCCTCCAAATGCTCGAAGAAAGACATTTCCATATCGTCAGGAACCTCGTCTAATTGGACATCTACACTCGCTAAATCTGGATCTGGCGACCACAGTGCAGTACTTAGTTCGGCAGTGGACTGAAGACTTTTGTCTACTTCTGGAGTCATCGAAGAACTTGGTGACTGAACATTTACCTAATTATACGGGATTGAATGGGATGGTGCGATCCATGAATAAATCCCCGACTTCTGCCGAGAAGTCGGGGATTGGCAGGTGATGTGAGGGAATTAGCAAATTAGGCTTCGACTAAAACTTTGACAGTTTTATTTTTCTCGTCTTCTGCTTTAGGTAGCGTCAGCTTCAAGATGCCGTGCTCATATTTAGCTTGAACTCGATCGCGCTGAACTTTTTCGGGGAGACTGATCGTGCGATGAAACTTACCATAGCGGAATTCCGATCGCTTAACACCTTGCTCATCGACATGTCTTTCCTCTTTTCGTTCTCCATCAATAATTACAGCATCAGCGGTAACTTGAACTTCGATTTCTTCCGGTGTCAAACCTGGAACTTCCAAACAAAGATAGACATGATCTTGGTCAGTTTGCAGCTCTGCTGCGGGAGCAAAAGCAGAGGTATATAGATTTTCATCCCGTTCGGTCAAAGTCTCGAACAAGCGATCCATTTCCCGCTGTAGGGAGTTAATATTTCGGAATGGTTGGAGACGAACTAATGCCATGATATTTAACCTCAAATTCAATTATGTTAACTGCACCAAATTAGATTCACTCAATTCGATCAAATCGAAGTTAGCTTCTGAGTTTGGCTGCTATAGTTGAATTAGCGATTTAGATAGATAGCTTGGAAGGATTAGCTTCCGTGCCGATCGCTCATTTCAACTTGTTCATAATCTAACAAAGAATTGATGAATATCTAGTTCGGTTCTCATCCCCATCACAGTTCATTTTACCGAACCGCAATGCAGCTTGAAATTAAACTTCCGATTGAATATCTCGGATCATTTTGAGTGCGCGGTTAGCTCGATCGAGATTACCAGCAGCTTTGAATAAATTAGCAGCTTGATTGAGATCGGCAATCGCGAGGGCGCGACTGCCTGCCCGCCCGTGCATGATCCCCCGATTGAGGTAAGCGAGGGCATAATCAGGCTTGATTCTGATTGCGTGGTTGTAACTAGCTAGTGCGCCAGGGACATCGCCGAGATCGTCTAGCTCATTCCCCAGATTCATATAGGCTTGAGCATATTCAGGATTGATCGAGATCGCTTGATTGTAGTCGGCAATAGCGGCTTGATGCTTGCCACTGCGGCTGAAGACGGTGCCGCGATTGTAGAAAGCAGGTGCGGCTTGGGGATTGAGCGCGATCGCGGTGGTATAGTCAGTAATAGCACCTGGTAAGTCGCTAAAGGCATCCTTGATATTGCCCCGTTCGATGTAAGCTGGAAAGTAATTGCGATCAAGTTCGATCGATCGACTAAAGTTGTTCATCGCCTCAGCTAGATTCCCTGCGGACATCGCCGCTAACCCCTGCTGATATTGAGTAATTGCATCTAGAGCCTTGACTCCGACGGTGGTTTGATTGGTACTTGGCTCGTTCGTATAAGCTAGCGCCACCTGTGGACTGAGTACTGCGGAGATCGCCATCGTACCGACAAGTAACCATGCTGTGATGTTTAGATTGCGAGGCATAAGTTCTTGTCTCCTACTTGATGATCGGGTATAGATCTCTAGGATGGCTTGTCGATCGATGATTAGGGATCGGCATAAAGGCACAAAGATCTCGATTAGATTGATTTTCAGCTGCTATTAATTGCCTAGCGCTAAGTCCTGACAACATGTTCATGCCCTACCAAGACTGGTGCTGGGATCGCAAACTTTGCGTATTGGTGATCTGATCGATGATAATTAAGTATTGTTAACTATATCTTCCTTATAACCCGGTGAATAACCTGAGTACTGTCTCCGATACCAAGCGTAATTTCTACTCCCAACATACACGCCCGAT
>JANNDQ010000264.1:0-8033 GCA_031387965.1 Chamaesiphon sp. OTE_75_metabat_567 | reverse complement strand
CTCAGTTTGTAGTCGTTGGCGGAGCCTACAGTCGGTAATCGATTCACAGCAAAAAACGGCAAAATAGATGAGTATCCCACTCTAGCTAATTTGTTTCTGCGTGTACTTTAATGAAGAGTTGCGATTGGTTGCCATATTTACGACTAAACCTAACACTGTAACTTTCGATATCATCAACGTTCGTAATGAGTTTCGCAGCACTTCCCGATGGACTTTGCCGAGTCGATTAACCATCAATAACCCATCTGTATGGGGGATCAATAATAATGAATCGGCAAAATTTAGAGGTACAGTGTCATAAATGACTAGATCGAAATTATGTTCACATTTTTTCATCAAATTTTGCATTTTCTTGGAGCTTAAAATACTGGTCGGATCTAGAGAAATCGTTCCAGCCAGGAGAATGTACAAATTTTCCTCACCGGGTAGGAGTTGAACTGTATCCATCAACTCGGTAGTGCCAGCAATAACATCGGTTAAACCAGTGATAAAGTCACCCTCGTTTTTTTCGACTAGGTTCTGAAGACTGGGTTTGCGGAGATCTGTATTCACCAAAAGTACTCGCTGACCCATTGCCGCAGCAGCTTGAGCCAATTGAATGGCAATCGTCGTTTTTCCTTCATTGGGTAATGATGAACTGATGACGATCGATCGAATCGGTGAATCTGGACTCAAGAGTCGAATTTGCGAATTTAGCGAACGAAAAGACTCAAGAAAGGGGGAAAATCGATATTGACCCAGCTCACCATTCCTTGAGGGTGACTGCGGACCACGATCATTTCGTGTTTGCTCTGTGAGCGATTTTTGGTCATCTTCTCGGCGGGGAATTAGCCCCAGAATCGGAATATTTAGTTCATCCCGTAAGTCTCTGACGGAATAAATCACATCATTCATTTTATCGACCATCAGAGCCACGCCCACGCTTACTAGTAAGCCCAGAATCGAGCCTAAAGCTAGATCTTTGACCAAGCCAGAAGATTCAACGGTTCGCACTGAAGGAGCTGCGATTAGCTCCCACGGCACTTCTTGGCGGGCAGCACTAATCTTTAAATCTTCCCGCTTTTGTAAGAACTTGTTGACTTGTTCGGTGGCGGTTTTTAATTGTCTGTCGAGGTTTTCATATTGACGCGAGATCGTGGGCAGTTTGTCTGTTTGGATTGATAGGGATTCGCTGGCTGCGTTGAGTCCTGCCAGCTTGGCTTCCAAAACTTGGACTTGGGTCTCGGCTGCCAGATACTGCTTACTGAGATCTTGACGCAGGGCATTTTGATAGGGCAAAGATTGGGCATCGGGAACAGCCTCCGCCAGGGTACTACCCAACACTGTCTTGGCTTGTTGTTGTAGTAGAGGCAGCACTCTTTGTCTTTTTTCTTTCAAAGAAATTATTTTTGGATGCTCGTCGGTTAAATCCGCCGATAGTTTTCCTAATTCAACATCAATATCTTGCAGTTGTCTGACTAGTTGTTGGTAGCCAGGTGCATCGCTCAACACGGAAGCTGCTTCAGCACTTTTTGGTTGCAGTCGCAGTTGCACAGACAGAGAACGATAGAATTGCTTAGCTTTGTCTAATTCTATTTGAGTTGTTTGTTGCTCCTGCTTAGTCGCACTGAGTTGGCTACTGAGCTGATTTTCTAGGATCTTAGGATCGGTGAGAGAATTTTGTTCGCGGAAAGTTTGGAGTTGTTTTTCTAAAGTCTGAACCTGAGTTTGAATCTTGGGCAGTTGGTCATCAACAAATTTAATTGCTCGACTCACATTAGTTTTGCGCTCACTCAAACTATATTGAATGTAAGCAGCTGACACGAGATTGAGCACCTGTTTTGTTTGACCAGGTGAGCCAGCATCATACTCGATTTCCAATATTTTCGTGTCTTCCGTTGCTTTAAACCGACTAATTATTAGCGATTTTTTGAGTGCTTCATAAGATATTGTTGGATAAGTTGGCTTGAGCTTTTCAACAACAGGAGCTAAGATTTTTTCACTCAAGAGTAGCTGAATTTGAGTAGGATAATCCAGTGTTGATTTTGAGGATTGTGCGCTGCCAACTTCTTGTTCCTCTCCACTTTTTTGATTTCCGGTTACAGCTGAAACTACTTGTCCTTCTGCGGTAACTGGCTCGATCAAGATTCGGAAACTACCTTCATATTGCGGCGGTCGCTGGCGGCTCCAGACAATCGTGGCGACAATAGCGAGGATATTAATAAAAATTACAATCCAAATTCGTCTCTGAATAGCATTGAAAACTTGCTTGAAATCTAGACCGCCTTCTGCATGATTTCCGCTGAAAATTAGTTCGGGATTTGGTGGCAATTTTGCTTGATTGACATGACGTTCGTGCCAATTATCTCGATCTGGCTCTAACTCTCCACTTAGAATAATAGTCATCGATAGTTACTCCTCAGTTGAATTTTTTGTGAGCTGATTATTTTTATCGATCGTGAAATCAAACTATAAATTAGATAGGGGAATAGTTTTCTCCCATTAACCTATTTGATCTGATTGACATAGAGGGGGATCTGTTTGCCGCGACCTTGATAATTGGGCAGGCTCGGAGCTGTGATATTTTGGGTATTGCTATTACTGATATTTCTAATATAAGTCGCATAAGTTGGCGCACCATAATTAACTTCTCCCATGCTAACTGAGAGCGAAGATCGATCGTTAATAAACATCGGTGCATTTTGGGTGCCATCAGGACCTGGTGTCGTGGTATACGCCAGTCCACCCAACAGTTCAGTTTTGCCACCACCTTTAGTTTCGATCAGCGTGCCGCCGCGTTCGGTTTTGAGACCCAAAATCCATAATTTACCACCGTTGTTGGTGATATGGGTGCCAGTATTTTCGACATTAAATTGTCGTGCCCAGATATTTTGGCGATTGAAAGTCCAGCTCTGAGCGGGGTTAGAGACAACATTTTCAATGAATACATCACCCGATCCGGTCATATTACCCGACACATTAGTAGCATCGCGAATGACTAAAGTGCGATCGGAAGCATTTTCCAGCGTTGGTGAGGAATTATACCCACTACTGATCCGCTCGAATACCACCACGGAACTCTTGCCCTCAACGACCTTAAAGCCAGGATTGACGTTATTCGGTATTTCGAGAAATGCCTCTGTCCCGATGATCCGCCGCACATTCTTGCGGATTAAGACCGTTTTGGTGAGATGGTAGGCACCCACAGGCAAATAAACTGTCGTCTGACCAGAATCGATCGCCGACTGAATCGCAGCACTATCATCTTTACCGTCATTGGGAATGGCTCCAAAGGGGATGATATTTGCCCAACTATCGCCAGCAGGATTGTCCCAGGGCACATCCGGTGTCTGCTTAATCGGCAGATTGAGAGTTTTGGCAGTTACTGGAAACTTTTTGGCAGCGGCATCTCCAGCTGGGATCATTTGCTGCTGCTCGACGGCGACCTGATAGCCGCTGGTTTTGAGATTGCGAACCAACAGATCGAGCGGGAACTTATTCGAGACCGCAGGTTTGAGAGCAGCGGTACCAGTCCCCTGCAACACTGAGTCGAGCAAGGTCACGCGGCCACCCCCATTGTAGATAGCGGTGACGGCATTATTACTGGTCAAACCACGAATATTCAAGGTTTGACCAGTATTGTACAAACCATATTCGCGCTGATTTTTGAGGGTAATATTTTCTAAGGTTTGACTATTGATGTGAAAGCCAGTCCGAATACCATACTGAAATCCTTTCACCGTCAAGTTCTTAATTAAGAGGGGGCCGATTTCATCGGCAAAATTCATGTCCAAACCATTAACGCCTTGCTCATCCCCAGCTTGGATCGTAACGTGGCGCAACGATCCCTGATTACTGGCATTGAACTGAATCCCGATCGCGCCAGGATTCCCAGTACCCGTATCGACAGTCAGATTGCGAATCGAGTTGCCAAATCGCTGTGCTGGTGCAGGGCCAGTGAAAATCACTGGTTTCGGAGTCGCCGCAGTTGCAAACCCCGCAGCGCGATCTTGGAGCCGGATCGTCACCCCACTCTCACTCTGTCCTTGTAAGATGGTCTGCTTGTATTCATTGCCTTTGCCCGATGTGCCTGCTGGCCAAGTAATCGTCTTGGAAACCAGATAGGTGCCATTCGGCAAATAAATAATCCGCTGACCATTGGGGTGGGCATTCAGCACGGCTTGAATTGCGGCGGTATCGTCAGTCCGACCATCACCTTTGGCACCAAGTTCTTGGACATTGAGCACACCTGCATCGACTGGAAAAACGATATTTTCACTACTGGTCTTTGCTCGGTCGGGTTTAGTAAAATTCAGCGCAACAACAGCTAGTGGCAAGGCCAGAAATGCACCAGCAATTAATATTCTCATCGCAATTGAAGTACTCATAATGAGGATTAGGCTAGGTTATTGACGAATCACCAATTATCAACTCGCATTTGATTGTTGGGAATGTACCTACCAATGATGGGATAGCGATCTCGCCAGGTCAGATAACCCTGACGGTCTGGCGGCAGTTGCCGATCGAACTCAACAATTTGCTGACCAGACAGCGGCGACCTGTCGCAGTAAAACGGATTTTTAGGACGGTAGCTGAAATAGTGGAAAAATATCGCCGATCGATCGGTGGAGATCGGCGGCTTACCGCGATGGTAGCAGCGAGAAGTATCCGTAAAAATCACCGTGCCCGCTTTACCAATGCAAGAAATCAGCCAATTGTCAGGTTTATCATTGTCAGATCTATTGTTGAGCAACTGTTGCAGCTCCGTGTGGGTCAATCCTTTGTATTTAGGCAGCTTGGCCACCAGCCAGTCATTGGTAGCATTATTAACGCATTGATAAGGGCCGCCATCCTCATCGACATCATTGAGGTACACGGCAATTTTGATCATTCGCCAGTCTTCCTTGTCCCGATGCCAGATCCGAGGGCCAGCATCACGACCATCAGCTACGCTGTAATAGAATGACAAAGCTCCATAGCCGACGGGTAAACCCAGATAGGATTCCACAATTTTGAGCAGACGCTGGGAAAGTCCCCAGTAGATAATTTCTGGGTGTTGGAGTAGCTGCGTTGCTGTTGCCATCAATGTGTGTTTGCCGAGGTGGCTGGGCGCACGCGATAGTTGAGCCAGTTCTTTGCTAATTGGTGCGGCAGCCTCCAAGAGCTGGTGGCTATCAGGAATTGCTAACTCTGCCAATGACGTAATGCAAATCCCTTCCTGTTCGAGTCGATCGACAATAGTGCGTTCGGTATCATCCAGCAGGGGCAAAGATGACTTGTGACGATCGCGCCATTGCAGATAGCGGGGAAATAGTACCAATCGCTCAAACCATTCGGTACTATTAATCCGACAAGCTAGATCGGAGGGGATGCTGAATACTCGATTAATCAATCGCCTCACTAGAAAATAAAGCGGTGCTAGATTATCTAAACGCAGATGTCGAAGTTGATAGAAGGTATTAACGATCATGATGCACTGATGTTGTTGTTAAACACGGTTACTCACAGACTGGTAAATATTGAGTAGTTGCTGGTAATTGTTCTCAGCGGTGTACTTGGCTTCAAATTCAGCTCGTGCCGTCAGTCGGAGCCGTGCTAGTGCTTGAGAATCTGCTAGCAATCGATCGATTGTAGCGGCTAGATCGATCGGATCGCCAGGGCGGAAAAGTAGCCCACTGCGAGCATTCACCAGCTCTGGAATCGCCCCGATGTTCGATGCTACTACAGGGGTACCCTTGGCAAAGGCTTCAATTGCTACTTGACCGAAAGTTTCGTACCACTCCGAGGGAAATACCAAAAAAGCCGCATTCCCGACGATCTCGTACACTTCGGAGGAGGGTCTACGTCCCAACCATTCAATTTCGGGCATTTCCAGGGCAGCGGCAGTCACCAAATCCGCCATCGGGCCATCGCCGAGGATTTTGAGTGGGAATGGACGATCGAGTTGCCGCCAAGCATCCAGGAGTACCCCCAGCCCTTTCTCGATCGACAGCCGCCCCACATACACAGCGTAGCCGCCTTTCCCTGGGCTGGGTGCTGGCGTAAGCTGAAGAAAGTTGGGTTTTAAGACCAGTTTTTCGGCAGTCAATCCGCCTTGAATAAACTTGTTCATCGCAAACTGGCTGATGACAATGAACTTATCTATCGCCTGAGTCCAGGTACCTAGTAAGCTATGAAAACTAGTCGTCGCCGCCACCATCGCAGTATCGCGACGATTGCGGCGATAGCAGCCATGCACGATCGCGGGCCAAGGAAAGACTCGACCTACACAGTCTTCACACACCCGCCCTTCGCGAAAAAATAGGGCGTTCGGACACAGTAAGCGGTAATTGTGCAGAGTTTGAATTACCGCCACACCTTCATCTCTAGCGGCATAATATGCGGCTGGAGAAATCAAGGGAAAGGTGTTGTGAAAGTGAGCAATTTGCGGCTGTTTGGCGCGGATCAGCGATCGCAAATCCCGATAGACAGTACTATTCCAGACGGTATTTTTGGCTAACTGCAACGGATTGGCGGTCGAGATATCGTCATTATCTAAGGTATAGCGAAAGACATCATGACCGTGAGCTTCGAGCAGAGCGGATTCGGCGGCGAAAATTTGCTCTTCCCCGCCTGGTTGTCTGTAGTTGTTGTGAACAGTCAAAACTCTCATGAGTGAATCGACTCCGATTGAAGTAGCGTTGCTTTAACTACATCCTCGTATAGCTGACAAATCCGATCGCCGCGACTCTCCCAGTTGTAAAACTCCTTGACTCGTCGTTGACCAGCACTTCCCATAGACAAACACAATTCTGGGTCATTAGCCAGAACGATCATCGCCTTAGCTAATCCTGTGATTGCTTGCTCAGGAGATAAAGCAGGGATTTTAAAACCAGTTTCTTCAGTTACTTGAACGGCTGGGCCTCCCAAATCCAGGCAAATCACCGGTCGTCCTGCTGCCATCGCCTCCAGACAAACAAAGCCACCTGACTCATGCAGACTAGGATGAACGAGTGCTATACAACTGCCTAAATTTAGGAAAAGTTCTTGTCGGGGCATCTGGGCTAAAAACTTGACTCGATCTGCAATACCCAGATCTAGCACTAGCTGTTGCAGATAGTCTTGCTCCGACCCACTACCAATTAGCCAATAATGTATCTCTTTTGGTAAGTCAGCCCGAGCAAATGCTTGAAGACCCAAGTCAAACCCCTTCCAATGTAGTAATCTGCCAATACTGATAAATCGCAGCGGGGCACAATCAGCTAAAGGTAACTGCTCGATCCGAGTTATTTCTTCGGGTAACAAGCCAATCTGGGAAAGCACTTCAACACGACTTGCCCCCATTTTAACTAGACGTTCAGCAGTTTCTGGAGTCGCCGCCCAACTAAGAACGCTACGACGAACTGTCATTTGAGTGAATAGATCTCCCTCACCGAACCATTGAGACAAACCTCGTAAAAATTCATGAATTTTACCTCTCCATCTAAAATTTCTGACAAATGCCGCAGGCGCAGATTCGGCTCCACCAACTGGCCCAAAAATAAACGGAATTGGCAGCAGCGCCAGAAAACTGGGGACGGAGTACTTGACGAAAGTGACATGGTGCGATAGGTCAAAGCCAACCTCTTCGTGTAACTGACGCGCTACAAAATATGCCTGAATTTGCCAAAAATAGTAGTGGATCACAAAAATAATCGAACTTCCATGTCGCCAAATAGATCCCAAAATTGGCAGTGTAAAATATACAAAGTGCAGATTTGGATTTGGATTGCGCTGAAGTTCGGCTTCGATCGCCTCTTTGCCGTCATCGGGACGAGTCAAGACCCAAACTTCATGGTGTTTAGCCATTTCCCAAGCGGTATTCCAGCCAACGCCTGGTTCGGTGCCTCGGCCTGGTTCGCAAGCATAAGCTGAGAGTAAAACCTTCATGTCGATCGAGTTCCTTTTACTTGACAGGGGCTGATAATACGGACTGACAGAGATCGATATATTGTTGAGCGGTATGTAAGTAGTGAAAATCAGCGGCGCGCTGTTGGCTCTGCGATCGATAATGCTGGATTAGCTCCGGTCGATCG
>JANNDQ010000149.1:0-4677 GCA_031387965.1 Chamaesiphon sp. OTE_75_metabat_567 | reverse complement strand
CAGCAGTCCACCGGGTCTATCTGCACGTTCCAAGACTGTAACCCAGTGTCCGGCTTGATTTAGTTGCGCTGCGGCACAGAGTCCAGCGGGGCCGGAACCAACGATCGCAATCTTTTTACCGGTGCGTTTTGCGGGGGGGTGGGGGACGATCCAGCCCTCTTCCCAGCCTTTATCGACGATCGAGTGTTCGATGCTTTTGATCGTGACTGGGGACTTGTGAATGCCCAGCACACATGAGCCTTCACAGGGTGCGGGGCAGACTCTACCAGTAAATTCAGGAAAATTATTAGTTTTATGCAGCCTATCTAAGGCTTCGCGCCAGAGTCCGCGATATACCAGATCGTTCCATTCGGGGATCAGATTGCCGATGGGACAGCCGCTAGCCATGCCTGCAACCATGTTCCCAGTGTGGCAAAATGGGGTACCACAGTCCATACACCTAGCACTCTGGTTGCGAAGAGTTTGGTCGGGCAGGGGGAGGTGAAATTCGTCCCAGTTCTGAATACGCTCGGCTGGGGAGATTTCGCCTTCGACTTCGCGGAGGTATTCAATAAATCCGGTTGGTTTTCCCATAGGGGTGATAAATATAATCGATTAAATACAATATTCGGTATTACTAGTTACTTTTACGTTCCTACCATTCACAATGGTAATCCGATCGAGCTACTAGGATTGGTTAACAGTAACGAGATGTAATAATTCTGATGAAGGCTCAAAGCCGCCGATTGAAACCATCCTGACGGATACGCTCCGCGAGTGGGGCTAGTATTGCAAAGTCCGCCTGCGCGGACTTTGCTTGCGCGTGCAGCGGTTTTAACCGCTGGAGTTGTGGGCAGCTAATTCTTAATGCCTGAAGAATTACCAACTAATTTACTTCTTAACTGCTTGATCCGATCGCGTAATGTTGCGGCTTTTTCAAATTCCAATTCCTTGGCAGCTATTTTCATTTCTGCTTCCAATTGAACGATCGCATCGGGGATTTGTTCGAGCGATAGTTCATCGACATGGGCAATAACTGTCTCTAACTGTTGAGCATTCATCCGCCGAGAGAGATCGAGAAATTGGAGAATTGAGTTATTACTTGTTTTGATAATTGATTGCGGCGTGATGTTATTTAGCTTATTATGTGCCGATTGAATTCCTCGTCTCCGGTCGGTTTCATCGATCGCGGCGATCATGCTATCGGTCATTTTATCTGCATATAGGATTGCCTGTCCACGAATGTGTCGTGCGGCTCTACCCATCGTTTGAATTAAGGATCGAGTCGATCGCAAGAAGCCTTCTTTATCTGCATCGAGAATCGCGACCAAAGATACTTCTGGTAAATCTAAACCTTCGCGTAATAAGTTCACCCCAATTAACACATCAAATTCACCATTTCGTAAACCTTGAATAATCTCAATTCGTTCGATCGATTGAATTTCTGAGTGGAGATATTTGACCCTGACATTCCGCTCATGAAAATATTCAGTCAGATCTTCCGCCATCCTTTTAGTTAGCGTCGTAATTAAAACTCGCTCTTCTCGCTGGACTCGATCGCGAATTTCACCTAATAAATCATCAACTTGTCCTTCTGTCGGACGCACGAAGATTTCCGGGTCAATTACTCCTGTCGGACGGATGATCTGTTGTGCAACTCTATCCTCTGAGAGTTCCATTTCCCACTCACCAGGGGTAGCGGAAACAAAAATACATTGATTTACCTTCTCCCAAAATTCATCAGCCTTTAAGGGGCGATTATCAGCGGCACTGGGTAAGCGGAAACCATGATCGATCAGGACTGTTTTACGCGCTCGATCGCCATTATACATGCCCCGAATTTGGGGTACGGTAACGTGAGATTCATCGACTACAAGTAACCAATCTTCATCAAAATAATCCAATAAACATTCCGGCGGATCGCCAGCTTTTCGTCTGGCTAAATGACGAGAATAGTTCTCGACTCCATTACAAAAACCGACTTCGCGCAGCATCTCTAGATCGTAGCGTGTCCGTTGGTCGATCCGTTGGGCTTCAATTAATTTACCGTTAGTTTCTAGTTCTTCGACCCGCTTTTTCAACTCTTCATCGATATCATTGCAAGCATCTTGCAATGTATCTTCAGGTGTAACAAAGTGCCGCGCTGGATAGATATTTAAACCACCCACCGTATTGAGAATTTCACCCGTTACCGGATCGACATAGCGAATCGCCTCAATTTCATCACCAAAGAATTCTACTCGCACGATCCGATCTTCATAAGCGGGGCCAATTTCTACTACATCGCCACGCACTCGAAAGTTACCGCGTTTCAAGTCGATATCGTTGCGACTATATTGTACCGAAACTAGTTGTTTGAGCATCTCTCGCTGGTCGATTTCCATCCCTACTTTGAGTGGAATTGCCGCCTTCAGATATTCCGCAGGTGTTCCCAATCCGTAGATACAACTAATCGAAGCCACCACAATTACGTGCCGATGCTCGAATAACGATCGCGTCGCCGAATGCCGCAACATATCGATTTCATCATTAATTGCTGATGCTTTTTCGATAAAAGTATCGCTGACAGCAATATATGCCTCTGGCTGATAATAATCGTAATAAGAAACAAAGTATTCAACGGCATTATTCGGAAAGAATTGCCGCAGTTCATTACACAATTGTGCCGCCAATGTTTTATTATGAGCTAATACTAAAGTCGGCTTTTGATGCTGGGCAATCGTTGCCGCGATCGTAAAAGTTTTGCCCGTACCCGTCGCACCGAGTAAAGTCTGGAACCGCTGTTCGGATTGTAACCCAGCCACGAGTTGGGTGATCGCCGCAGGTTGGTCGCCAGTCGGTTTAAATGGTGCGATTAGTTCAAATTCAGTATCCATGCTTCTTATAGGATTGCTATAGTATCGGAATGTGGGTTGCATTTAGTTGGCTAAAGACTAAATGCTCGTTTTGGGCTTCAACAAATACTGTAGTTTCTGGTTGGAAATCACCACGCAGAATTCCTTTGGCAAGGACAGTTTCTAGCTCTTTTTGAATCGTCCGCTTGAGTGGACGCGCCCCGTAAACTGGGTCGTAACCTGCATTGACGAGAAAATCGAGGGCAGAATCTGCCAGTTTGAGTGATAATTTCCGATCTTCTAAGCGTTGTTCCAGACGAGCGATTTGGATTTTGACAATATTCCGCAGCTGCTCTTTTTGAAGACTGTGGAAGATGATTGTATCATCGATCCGATTGAGAAATTCGGGCCGGAAATTATGACTCAGCGCTTCTAGGACACGAGCTTTCATTTCATCATATTTAGATTCGTCCCCAGCAAGATCTAGAATATATTGGGAGCCAATATTACTAGTCATAATAATCACAGTATTTTTGAAGTCTACTGTTCGTCCCTGGGAATCAGTCACTCGTCCATCGTCAAGCACTTGCAACAGCACATTAAATACGTCAGGGTGAGCTTTCTCGATTTCATCGAATAGGATAACTGCATAGGGACGACGGCGGATGCTTTCGGTAAGTTGTCCACCTTCTTCATAGCCGACATATCCGGGCGGTGCGCCAATTAGCCGAGAGACGGCGTGCTTCTCCATATACTCGGACATATCGATCCGAATTAGGGCATCCTCCGCGTCGAATAGGTAGTTCGCTAGTGTTTTAGCTAATTCAGTTTTTCCGACTCCTGTAGGGCCGAGAAAGATGAAGCTAGCGATGGGACGATTAGGGTCGGAGAGTCCGGCGCGAGAACGCTGAATCGCCTCTGCTACGGCTGTTACAGCTTCTTCTTGCCCGATCACGCGGCGATGAAGCTCATCTTCGAGATGGAGCAGTTTGGTTAGTTCAGTTTCAACTAGTTTGGTGAGGGGAATACCTGTCCACTTGGAGATGATTTCGGTGATATCTGTTTCGGTAACTTCTTCGCGGAGCATGGATTTTCCGCTGGTTTGAGACTGGGCGAGGTGAGCTTCAGCAGCTGTTAGCTGCTGCTTGAGTTCAAATAATGTGCCATTGGTGAGCTTGCCCAATAGTTCGTAATCGCCATCGCGGGTGGCTTGTTGCATTTCGATATTAACTTTATCTTGCTGCTCTTTGATGTTTTGAATATTGGAGATAATATCTTTTTCGGACTGCCATTGAGCGGTCAAAGTTAGCTGTTCTTCTTTGAGATCTGCTAGCTCTTTTTCAATCTTTTGGAGCCGTTCGCGAGCAGCCGGAGAGTCATCTTTATAAACTGATAATCGATCCATTTCCATCTGGATTACTTTTCGATCGATCTCATCTAGTTTCTCCGGTTTAGAGGTGATTTCCATCTTCAGTTTAGCCGCAGCTTCATCCATCAGATCGATCGCTTTATCGGGTAGGAACCTGTCGCTAATATATCGTGTAGATAGTGTCGCCGCAGCAACTAGGGCATTATCAGATATTTTTACACCGTGATGAACTTCATAGCGTTCTTTTAAGCCACGTAAGATGGCTATAGTATCTTCGACGGTGGGTTCCTCAACCAAAACCTTTTGGAAGCGACGAAACTTTCGCGTCTTCCGTCTTTGCCAAAACGAAACGCCTTCACAAGCAAACAGCCGGTAGAAAGCGATCAAATAAAAGAATTGACAGTGGGAAACGAAATGCCAAAGAAAATACTTTTGAATGAAGACGCGCCGCAGACGCTCTTCGGCGATATGACCGCGACTTTGCCGGACGCGACC
>JANNDQ010000138.1:0-8511 GCA_031387965.1 Chamaesiphon sp. OTE_75_metabat_567 | reverse complement strand
TCTGCAACTAGAAGAAGTTGCCGAAATGCTCCGCGAACAAATTAGTGAGTCCAAAGGGCAAAAACGCGCTAAGTTAATCAAGCGTCTGCGGGTAATTGATAACTTCATCGCGACAGGTAGCCGTCCCGAATGGATGATTCTGAGCTATATTCCGGTGATTCCTCCCGACTTGCGCCCGATGGTGCAATTGGATGGTGGACGATTTGCGACTTCGGATCTAAACGACCTTTATCGCCGCGTAATTAACCGAAATAATCGTCTCGCCAGACTGCAAGAAATCCTCGCGCCAGAAATCATCGTCCGTAACGAAAAACGGATGCTGCAAGAAGCTGTCGATGCGCTGATTGATAACGGTAGACGCGGTAGAACCGTCGTTGGTGCAAATAATCGCGCCCTTAAATCCCTCTCCGATATCATCGAAGGGAAACAGGGTCGATTCCGCCAAAACTTGCTTGGTAAACGGGTAGATTATTCGGGACGTTCCGTAATTGTCGTTGGGCCAAAACTGAAAATTCATCAGTGTGGACTACCGCGAGAAATGGCGATCGAATTGTTTCAGCCATTCGTAATTCATCGGTTAATTAAGAATAACTTAGTTAACAATATTAAAGCCGCCAAGAAGATGATCCAAAAAGGAGATCCGATGGTGTGGGACGTACTCGAAGAAGTAATTGCTGGACACCCAGTGATGCTGAATCGAGCACCAACTCTCCACCGTTTGGGAATTCAAGCCTTTGAACCAATTATCGTCGAAGGTCGGGCAATTCAACTCCATCCCCTCGTTTGTCCGGCATTTAACGCCGATTTCGATGGAGATCAAATGGCGGTTCACGTTCCCCTCTCCTTGGAATCCCAAGCAGAAGCGAGATTGCTGATGTTGGCGAGTAACAATATTCTCTCCCCAGCTACTGGTTCGCCGATTGTGGCTCCATCTCAGGATATGGTACTAGGCTGCTATTACCTCACCGCGAGAAATCCAGCGCTAGCAGAGACCGACAGGTATTTTGCCAATATGGAAGATGCTGTCCGGGCATACGATCGAGCCGAACTGAATATTCACAGTTTTATTTGGGTCAGATATGACGGTTTGATGGAATCCGATGATCCTGAGCTAGAGCCATTAGAAACGATCGATGGTGCAGATGGCACAGTTACTAAGCTCTATAAGTACCGCCGCGTCCGCGAGAGTAGCACAGGAGAATTTATGTCTCAATATATTTATACAACTCCAGGACGAATTATCTATAACAAGACTATTCAGGAAATCCTTTCGGTGTAGGGATTAGGCTTTAGCTGTAGGTTGGGTAGAGCGAAGCGTTGGCGAAGCCTTGCGGAACGCATTAACCCAACACCCTCACCGATATCTTGTGTAGATGTTGGGTTGCACATTCGTTTAACCCAACCTACAGATCTCTACTATCCACGATTCACTATCCACGATTCACCATCCCCTAGATCATGAGCGAAAAAGAGAGAAAGCCGATCGCCTTTAATAACCGGATGGTTGATAAAGGACAGTTGAAAAAACTGATTACGTGGTCGTTCCGGCATTATGGTACTGCCCGGACAGCGCAGATGGCGGATAAACTCAAGGAATTGGGTTTCCGGTTTGCGACGAGAGCGGGTGTGTCGATCAGTATCGATGACCTCAAGATTCCGCCGATCAAGAAGGATATGTTAGAGGCGGCGGAGAATACGATTAATGAAACCGAAGCTAAATATACTCGCGGTGAGATTACTGAAGTCGAACGGTTCCAGAAGGTAATTGATACCTGGAACATCACATCTGAGAGCCTCAAGGATCAAGTTGTAGTTAACTTCCGCGAAAATTATCCGCTCAACTCCGTCTATATGATGGCGTTCTCTGGGGCACGGGGTAACTTATCCCAAGTGCGTCAGCTGGTGGGAATGCGGGGATTGATGGCAAATCCCCAGGGGGAAATTATCGATTTACCAATTAAGACCAACTTTAAGGAAGGTTTAACCGTAACTGAGTACATTATTTCCTCCTATGGAGCGCGGAAAGGGCTGGTAGATACTGCCCTGCGGACTGCTGACTCTGGATACCTTACTCGTCGTCTAGTAGATGTTTCCCAGGACGTAATTGTCCGTGAACATGACTGCGGTACAACTCGCGGATTGATTGTTGAAGCGATGAAGGATGGAGATCGTATCCTGATTTCTCTCGCTAATCGGATGCAGGGGCGCGTATTGGCGGCGGATGTATTCCACCCTGAAACTAAGGAATTAATCGCTAGCCGCAACCAGCAACTAGACGAGGATACGATTAAAGCGATTACTAAAGCTGATGTTAAATCAGTGTTTGCTCGATCGCCTCTAACCTGTGAAGCAGCTCGATCAGTGTGTCAGCTTTGCTATGGCTGGAGTCTAGCCCACGGACACCTGGTGGATCTGGGTGAAGCTGTCGGGATTATTGCCGCGCAATCGATCGGCGAACCAGGTACCCAGCTGACGATGCGGACATTCCACACGGGTGGGGTATTCACCGGAGAGGTTGAGCAGCAAATTCGTGCGCCTCACGATGGTACTGTCAAATTCTTAAATCTGCGCGTGCGTTCCGTCCGCACCAAGCACGGTGAAGATCGTGAGCAAGTCGAAGTAAATGGCGATCTAGTCCTCGAACCAAAAGGTAAAGGTAAGAAAAAAGTCTTTAACCTCACCCCTGGTTCGCTGCTGCTCGTCGCTGATGGATCTGAAGTCAAAACTGGCGATCTTCTAGCCGAAATCGCCCTCAGTCGCGGCGGACGCTCAACGGAGAAAGCTACCAAAGACGTAGCCTCTGATCTCGCAGGGGAAGTTCTGTTTGCCGATATCGTACCGGAAGAGAAAACCGATCGTCAAGGCAACATGACGCGGATAGCTCAGCGGGGTGGTTTGATTTGGGTACTCTCAGGGGAAGTCTACAACCTACCCCCTGGGGCTGAACCAATGGTCAAGAACGGCGACATGATCGCGGTAGATGGCGTACTGGCTGAGACTAAATTGATTTCAGTCAGTGGTGGGGTTGTCAGACTGCGCGGCGAACGGGAAATTGATATTATCACCGCTTCCGTGTCACTCGATCGAGCTAAAGTCGAAGTCGATACTGAATCTGGACGCGAGCAATACGCGATCGTCACTGATGATAATCAACGCTTCCAACTGCTAATTGCTCCAGGTACCAAAGTTCCAAATAGCACTGCCGTCGCTGAACTGGTAGACGATCGCTACCGTACTCGCACGGGTGGAATTGTCAAATTTGCGGGGCTAGATGTCCAGAAGAAAGGTAAAGCCAAACAGGGCTACGAGGTCGTTCAAGGTGGGACAATCCTGTGGATTCCCGAAGAATCTCATGAAGTCAATAAAGACATCTCCCTGCTCAACGTTGAGGATGGACAATTTGTCGAAGCTGGTACCGAAGTAATTCGGGATATCTTCTGTGGCATCAGTGGGATTATTGAAGTCGTCCAGAAGAATGATATTCTGCGTGAAATCACGATTAAACCTGGTGAACTTCACCTCCTCGATGATCCTGAAGCAGGACAATCCGTCACTGGTACAATCTGCTATCCAGGCAACAAGCCAGTGCCCGAACTAGAAGCAGTCACCGAACTGCGGTATTTAGAATACGTCGAAACGCCCGAAGGTTCAGCGCTACTGATCCGTCCAGTGATCGAGTATCAAGTCCCAGACGAACCTAACTTGCCATCCCAAGCTTCAGTCAATCAGGCTGGTGTCCAAGGCGCGATTACCGAAGGTAAATCGGTCAGTATCGAACTCCGTGCAGTTCAACGTGTACCTTATAAAGATGGGGAACGGGTTAAATCCGTTGATGGAGTTGAACTGCTGCGCACTCAATTAGTGCTGGAAATGGATTCGACTAGCACTCCTCAGCTCGCTGCTGATATTGAGCTAGTCAAAGACGAAGTAACTGGCGAACTCCGACTCCAACTGGTGATTCTCGAATCACTAACGATCCGTCGGGACACCGCCGGAGATAACTTGGGTGGCAGTACCTATACCGAAGCCCTCGTTGCCGACGGTCAAAATATCGCCCCTGGTGCGGTAGTTGCACGGACAGAGATCCGTTGCAAGCATCCGGGTGAAGTGCGCGGTATCCGTGAAGGTGCCGAGTCTGTCCGGCGGGTGCTAGTGGTGCGGGATACCGATCGAGTCCAGATTGACACCAATGGTACAGCACCAACCGTCAAAGTCGGTAAATTGGTAGTTGCAGGTAGCCAACTGGCGGAGGGGCTTAATAGCCCTGATTCCGGTCAAGTTGTCGAAGTCACCGATACTCAAGTTGTACTGCGAACTTCCCGCCCTTATCGGGTATCACCTGGGGCGATTCTCCATATTGACACTGGCGATCTAGTCCAACGGGGTGATAATCTCGTGCTACTGGTCTACGAGCGATCGAAAACTGGGGACATTATCCAAGGTTTACCCCGAATCGAGGAACTGCTCGAAGCGCGTAAACCTAAAGAGCCTTGTATCCTTAACCGTCGCGATGGCACCGCATCCGTCGTCTACAACGAGGATGGCGAACCCACTGAAATCAAAGTAATCGATGCTAGTGGTGCTGTCGAAGAATACTTCCTCGGCCCTGGTCAAAACTTGCTAGTATCAGATGGAAATGTCGTCAAAGCGGGTCACTTGCTCACAGATGGACAGATGAACCCCCACGAGATTCTAGAAGTCTACTTCAATCACTTCCGCGAGGAAAATGGTGTATTTGAAGCAGCTCTACTCGCACTCCAAAAAGCCCAAGCATTCCTGGTGAACCAAGTTCAGTCAGTATATCAATCCCAAGGGGTAGAGATTTCTGACAAACACATCGAGGTAATTGTCCGTCAGATGACTTCCAAAGTCCGCATCGATGATGGTGGTGACACGACGATGCTTCCAGGTGAACTCCAAGAACTCCGCCAAGTTGAGCAAGTCAATGAAGCGATGTCAATTACTGGTGCAGCTCCAGCGGAATATACCCCGATGCTGCTCGGTATCACCAAAGCATCCTTGAACACCGATAGCTTCATCTCCGCCGCGAGTTTCCAAGAAACTACGCGCGTGCTGACTGAAGCTGCGATCGAAGGTAAATCTGACTGGCTCCGAGGCTTGAAAGAAAACGTGATCATCGGGCGGTTAATTCCCGCTGGTACTGGTTTCAATGCTTACGAGGACTCCAACTTCTCTAGCCCAATCATGGATAATGACTACGGTGCTCCAGGGATGTATGGTGCCTATGAAGGGATGATTGGTGCTGACGAGGATATGATTCTCGACGATCGCACTGCCAGAAGCTACGATCTAGACGATCCAACTCTCGGTGGCTTGTCAATTATCAAACCTTCGAGCAAGGAAGAGGAAGACGAATTTGCCGGACTCTATGGAGATACTGTCAAAGCAGCTAGCTCTGACGAAGAGGAAGATGATTTTGATTGGAAACCTACTAATACCGATGAAGAGGAAGAAGATGATTATTCATAATCATCATTAGCAAGTAAAATAACAAATTTATATTTTGTCACTTTTAGAAATCTGTGATTTCTAAAAGTGACAAATTTTTTTGTCTTAACCTTTTAACGAAGACTCTAGAGTGAAGGTGCCCTGCGTTTTACATCTGTGTCGGATCGATCGAGTCGATCGTTGGCATCCTTGGCTAATTTGATGCAGTTGCAGTTGCAGTTGCAGTTGCAGTTGCGTAGGCTGGTGTATATCAACACGAGCGATATTACCTGCAAATAAGTCTCTAATACACCAATCGATCGACTAATCCAGGCAATTTAGTTTTACCAATCCCGCATTTTAATTTAGTTAGGAAAGTCAAGTTCTTAATCCGCTCGACAGATCGGTATTTGATAATTGACTGGGCGAGCGTTGCTGGTTCAATCTTATTAAAAGCAGCAATATTTGCTTTGACATTCTCAAAAGCTGCTATTAATTCTACTTCTGATGCTTGATTGAGATTGACTTTAAGAGTTTTTCCGGCTTCAACTTTGAGTTGAACAGCCATCTCATCATCAACGACGATACAATAGACAAAATCTAATTTAGCTTGCTGAGCTGCGATTAAAATTTGGTTGTTTAACACCGCAGTATATTTATCTTCTTTCAGGAGCTTGACCATTACAGGTAAAATATTCTTGCCAGAGATAGCTAGTTCAGCAGCAATGGCATTAATTACCATCACTTCTGCACTAGATTTACCTTGAATAAATTTGCATGGTAGGCGTAAAACTTGCCCTAAAGGTGTGCTGGTGCCACGTCGCTCTAGAATTGATACCATAATAAGTTACCTCAATTTGTTTAGTAGATCGGACAGGAAAATTAGACAATCCTATTTATTTGTATGATTATGACCTAGAAAAACTTCAGTAGTTAATTTGTGAAATAATTTAGTGATTTGGGAGTTTTGCCAACAGATGACTGGCTTCTCTTGAAATTCTGCCTGTTTAGTTTGAGCAAAGTTAATTAAGCGTGTATTTACCTGTTTGCCTGTAAATCCTTGCTGCTCAATTACATCAGCAATGAAATTAGCTCCCAAATCTGCCTCTGAGTAGCTTGTGGGAAGACTCGCCCAAAGATCGACAATTTTTTTGGAGCTAGTCTTAGCTGGTGGTGGGGTAGCCGTAATCATGAAATCTCTGCTCCTTGAAGATGATGGTTCAGTCACATAGCATCGATCTCAATTTACGACACTCTCGATCGTGACTAGACAGATATTCAGGCAATTTCAACTAGAAACAGGACATTTTGAAGTAATATTTATCAGCCTTCACTCGCCGTTGGTATTTGTGTAAGCTTACATCGCAGCGTTTCAATCGGACTTCAAACTGAGCTGCCTCGACTGCAACTGGCATCCTACAAACCGATAAAAATGCTCCAACACGGTATAGCAATCGATTCAAACCCTCCAAGTAAATAAAATCTGCAATGCCGTTCGATCGCGTGACAACGCAAGGGCTAGATGAAATGGTGGCAATTTCCCAAGAGCTAGAACTGTACGACTGATGGCTGCTAATTTTGATATGATTAAGCCAAGGTTCTCTGGATTTGCAGGCATTTTGTATGACCATTGCCCAATCGCCACCGACATTATCATTACCGGACCATACCCAGCTACCTGAGTCAGATGGGACATTTGTGTTCGCGAAGCGACTCCCTTGGCGTCAAAATTTTCAAGAACATCCGCAGAGTATCTTGCTGACTAGTTCGATTCGCCCTGTGCTGGAACAACTGCATCCAGACGGACGCTACTGTATTGGGCAAGATTCGGGGATTTATTGGAGATTACCTGACGGTAGGCTTCCGCCAACGATCGAGCCGCCAGAGCGTGGGGCAGAGGCACCAGACTGGTTCTATGTACCTAATGTAGCTCCGCTGCTAGATGGCAAGTATCGTCGCTCTTATGTGATGTGGAAAGAGATCGTCGCGCCGTTGATTGCGATCGAGTTCGTATCTGGTGATGGCTCCGAAGAGCGGGATGCTACGTCTCCTTTTCTCAACTCAGAAGCCAAAGCTGGAAAATTTTGGGTGTACGAACAGGCGATTCGGATTCCGTTTTATGCCATCTATGAGGTGCAAAAAGCGTCAGTAGAAGTCTACGAGTTGGTTGCCCAGCGATATGAACTGGTACGCCCGAACGATCGCGGCCACTATCCGATCGATCCGATGGGTGTGGAGTTGGGATTGTGGCAAGGAAAGATAGACAATCAGACGTTGCCTTGGTTGCGCTGGTGGGATAGTAACGGTAATTTGTTGCTGAGTGGAGAGGAACGAGCGGAGGTAGAAACACAACGGGCGGATGTAGAAAAACAGCGGGCAGAGCTAGAAAAGCAACGAGCGGATGTAGAACAACAACGGGCGGATCGACTCGCTGCCAAACTACGCGAAATGGGTGTAGATCCCCAAGATATTTGAATATCGATCGTGTCAAACTACATTCCCAACTTTCAACCAACAGCCCGCGCTGGTGCCAAAATCTCTCCATAGAGGTGTTCAACTCGATCGACATTACCTTTGAGGGTGTAGCGATCTAGCACCCGTTGACGGGCAGATTTGCCCAAGTTCTCGCGCCATACAGTGTGTTCGCGAATCACGGGGAGTAGTGTCCGCAGTTGTCCAGAGACACCTTGAGTGTTCATTAAAACTCCGGCACCATCAGCAATCACTGAGGCATCTGCTCCTGCATCGGTAGCGATACAAGCAACACCACAGGACATAGCCTCTAGCAGCGAGAGGGATAAACCTTCAACTAAAGACGGGAGAATAAATACATCAGCACCGCGCAGAATTTCGATTCTCCGCGCATCGTCCCTAATTGCGCCTAACCAAATTACCCCATGCTCAGCATTATAAAACGGCTCGAGATTTGGTCTCAGTGGCCCATCGCCAACTAATAATAGTTTGCAACCATAGTCGCGCATGTTGCAGTATTTCCATGCTTTGAGCAAAGATTCGACATTCTTTTCGGTGGAGATGCGACCCTGATAAACGTAGATTTGCTTG
>JANNDQ010000120.1:0-5790 GCA_031387965.1 Chamaesiphon sp. OTE_75_metabat_567 | reverse complement strand
ATTTACGAACCCAACCAATAACCCCACCCACAGCTCGATTCCCCGGACGGAGGTAATGCGAAGCGCGAGTCGCTTCACACAGATCGAACCTTGTGCAGGGGAGTTTGAGGGGCGGCACCCCGCCTCTCAATGGGGGGTCTGGGGGTCAGAACCCCCAGATCCGGGTTTTACACACCAGCAACCTCCAGGAAAGCACAACTCCAACCAAACGTTAAATAAAATAAATATTTCCAAATCTAGAATACCTTGAAACCCTTGTGGTGGGCAGTGCCCACCCTACAGAATTAATCATAAAGCCTAAAACCTAGAGCCTAAAACCCGATCGACTGTTTCTCTTGTTTATCCTGAGGGAATAATATGTACAAATAGTGGCTCTAACTATCTCCAGATTATTACTAACTGTTTCCAAATGATGAATATACAAGCGATCGTAGAACATGCTCTAGACGAAGGATACCTTACCCCTTCCATGGAAGCAGAAGTAGGACGGATTTGTGACAGTGCAGCCGAACTATCAGTAGAAGAGTATATGGCGCTCGATCATCTGATGGGCGCACTACTCGCAGGCGAAGTCGTCACCGTTCCCCGCAAACAATTTATCAACGTCATGGAAGAGTTGGTAATTACCGAAACTATTAGTCAGATTACCGCGATCGAAATGGATAGCGATATCCAGCTAGATGTCGGCGACATCGCCGCCTACGCTCTCAATCGTCTCCCACCCCTGTATGCCACCACCGAAGAAGGTGCTACCTACCAACGCGATCGTGCCCAAACCGAAATGCAAGACTTGATCGTCCAGCAAGTAGAAGCAGCAGTGATGCACAACGTCGATCGTCCCGAATTTTTCCCCGAACGTCAAGCAATTACCAAACCCAGTGGTGATGAAGTCGTTAAGCAAGTTAGCACCCTCCTCCAAGCTTACGCACCACAATTTGAAACCCAAAATCAACCAGTAGGAGCTGCTAATAACTAGACCCGATCTTAGCTTGAATGAAATGTCCTGAGTGTCAATCAACCAAGATTCGGAAGCATGGTTTTTATCGCAACAAGCAACGGTATCAATGTAAGGATTGCGCCCGTCAATTTGTCGAAAACCACAGCCCGAATCTTCATCAGCAGACAAGTACTGGAGTAGAAGAAAGCATCGATCGATACATCACGACGATCTCTACTCCAGCTAGCGACTTATTAATTAATATCCAGCAAGCAACAGCTGATCATCCCCTCTCCAAGATGCAGCCCACTTTGGAGCAGGCACAGTTAATCGCTCTGCTGATCCGCTCAACGGGGGCTAGCCAAGTCTTGGAGCTAGGCATTTTTAGCGGCTACTGTACATTAGCCCTAGCGCTAGCATTACCCCCACAAGGCGAATTAATCAGCGCTGGTGTAGCTGGAGCGCATCTAGACATTGCTCGTGAGTATTGGGAACGCGGCGGTGTATCCACCCAAATTGACTTCCAGATTGGCAGCGGCTTAGAACTACTCGCTCGATTGCGATCTACTCAGCCACTACCATCTTTTGACCTAATTACGATCGCCGGACTCAAGCACCAATACCCACTTTACTATCATCAAGCGATCGACTTACTTCGACCTCAAGGACTATTAATAGCCACAGATGTCCTCTGGCAAGGTCGAGTGCTAAATCCCACTACTTACGATGACGACTTTACACGAGGCATCGACTTATTCAACCGCGAACTGGTTGCAGATCCACGGATGCAGGTTTCAGTGCTATCAATTGGTGACGGGATGTCGATCGCAGTCAAGCTCTAGTTGCAACCAACGGGTTAAGGATATTTGCTTCGTTTAAGTCCCGCACTCGATTTCAATCGCTGTTGGGCTGCAATCTAGATACATAACAAAAAACCTCACCATTTATTGGTAAGGTTTTTTGTTTAAATTGGTAGCGGAGACTGGATTTGAACCAGTGACCTTCGGGTTATGAGCCCGACGAGCTACCAGGCTGCTCTACTCCGCGTCGTTAGCTGTTTTTTAGTCAGCTAGACTAATATAACATCACTCTCTAGTAAATAGCAACCCTCGATCGCACATGATTCGAGAAGTCGGCAATCTAGGCAGGTAACGATGCAAAAATGCTTAAAAAATCTTAAAATCTGTAAAGATACAAAAAACATCTTTAGATCGATATGCGGGTTGCAATTGTTGGGGCAGGATTGGCAGGCATGACTACAGCCGTCGATTTAGTCGATGCTGGACATGAAGTAGAGATTTTTGAGTCACGCACGTTCGTGGGCGGCAAAGTTGGGAGCTGGATCGATCCAGATGGCAACCATATCGAGATGGGACTGCACGTCTTTTTTAACAACTATGCCAATCTCTTTGCCCTGATGCAGCGGATCGGTGCTGTTGATATCTTCTTACCCAAGGAACACGTTCATAACTTTGTCAACGCTGGCGGCGACATCGGTAAGCTGGATTTTAGATTTTTTCTCGGCGCGCCCTTTCATGGGTTAAAAGCATTTTTTACCACCCAGCAATTAACAATCGTTGATAAGCTCCGCAATGCCCTAGCACTCGGTACCAGCCCAATTGTCCCTGGATTGGTGAGTTATGAGGTGGCGATGAAGATGATCCGCGATCTGGATCGGATGAGCTTTGCGGATTGGTTTCGATCGCACGGTGGTAACAATCATAGCTTGCGGCGGATGTGGGACCCGATCGCGCTTGCCCTGGGCTTTATCGATACCGAAAACATCTCAGCCCGCTGTATGCTGACGATCTTCATGATGTTTGCATCAAAAACAGAAGCCTCGAAACTAAATATGTTAGTCGGTTCGCCAGCCGAATATCTCCACAAACCGATCGTTAAATACCTAGAATCGAAAGGTACAAAGATTCATACCCGTAGTCAATTACGCGAAATTAAGTATACGGGCACAGGCGATAATATCCACATTACTGGTTTTGAGATTGCTAGGGGCGACTCGATCGATACCATTACCGCCGATGCCTATGTCTGTGCTTGCGATGTCCCTGGCATTCAGCGGATCGTCCCCACAGATTGGCGCAAATCAACTTTCTTTGACAACATCTTCAGTCTTGAAGCTGTACCTGTCGCCACCGTTCAACTTAGGTTCGATGGCTGGGTGACAGAAATGCAAGATAGCGCAGAACGAAAACAATTAGATCATGCAGCAGGACTAAATAATCTCTTGTACAGTGCTGACGCTGACTTCTCGTGTTTTGCCGATCTTGCCCTGACTAGCCCCGCCGATTTTTATCGCGCAGGTGAGGGTTCACTGCTTCAAGTCGTGCTGACTCCTGGCGAGAAATTTATTCCAATGAAGAACGAAGATATCGTTGCCCACGTTACTAGCCAAGTCCACACCCTATTTCCATCATCTCGCGAATTAAACGTTACCTGGTCAAACGTCGTCAAACTCGCTCAGTCACTCTATCGGGAGCAACCTGGAATGGACCCATTCCGCCCCACTCAAGCGACACCAGTCGCTAATTTCTTCCTCGCTGGTAGTTATACTGCCCAAGACTATATTGATAGTATGGAAGGAGCGGTAATCTCTGGCAAACAAGCTGCTGAAGCGATTCTCAGTAGTGTGGACAAGTTAAATCCAGCCGCACAATTAACCAGTGTTTAATCTAGCAGAAGATACTGAAATCTAGATGGTGGGCAGTGCCCACCCTACACCATCCACTATCCACTATCCACCATCCACCAAATTATGTCCGAATGGTTAGAACATAGCGTTCAAATTGAAGTTGCTGCACCGATCGATCTCGTGTGGAGTTTGTGGCAAAATCTAGAACTGATGCCGCATTATTTTAAGTGGATCGAATCAGTCGAGATTCTCGAAGAGACACCAGAACTATCACGTTGGAAGCTGGCAGTGAAGGCGTTTGAGTTTACTTGGTTAGCCCGTAGCCTCCAAGAAATTCCCAATCAATTGATTCAGTGGGAATCTGTGGATGGATTGCCAAATAAGGGGGGAATTAGATTTTACGATCGCAAAGAAAGTACGATCGTTAAGTTGACAGTTGCTTATGCCGTACCAGGATTTTTAGCAGTATTAATGAACAATGACTTTGTTCGCAATGCGGTCGAATCCACACTCCAAGATGATATGGAGACGTTTAGACAATACGCCCTGGCTGAATTAACAGTCCAGCAAGATTAAGGATCTGTAGGTTGGGTTGAAGAATGAAACCCAACAAACCCAACAAACCCAACAAACCAAATCAAACAACCACAGCACTGTTAGGTGCCTGATTGAGCGCGTTGCCGTACAATTGCTCGTGCAACTTGATAATTACCTCTAGATCGTATTCAGAGATGCGCTCATAGCCTCGTTGAGCCATCTTTGCCGCTTCCTCAGGTCGCTCTAATACCCAAGCCATTGCAGCGGCTAAACCATCCAGATCCCCCACATCCACCAATAGCCCACAACCGCCAGCGAGTAAGTCCTGAGTACCGCGAATCTTGGTACCAATCGTCGGGACTTCCAGCGCGAGAGACTCCAGTACAGTACGGGGCAATCCTTCTTGCTGAGAAACCAAGATATTCGCACTGGCAGCTTTCATCAGTACGGGCACATCTGACCGATTTCCGAGAAAGTGAATCCGGCTCGCCACACCCAATTCTGCGGCTAACTCCTGCATCGGTTCCATCAACGGCCCACTACCAGCAAACGCCAAATGGACATGTTGATTCATTAGTTTAGCAAATGCTCCGATCACATCGGCAGGACGTTTGCGGACAGTCAATTCTGCCACAGATAGCAGCAGTGGCGTATTTTCACCGATCCCCAGTTCTTGCCGCACTTGAGCAACTGCCGAGTTAGCCACACCACGGCGGCTATAGTGCTTCAGATCTACGCCAATCCCCGGCATGTAGAAATCATGACCTGGAGCGACTATTTGCTCGGCTCTGGCGGCATCTCGATCCTGATGATTGATTGTTACCAAGTAGTCCGTCCAGTTACCCGCCAATTTTTCGAGATTGGTAAACACCGCATTTTTGACGGGACTTCCCCCTTGATAGAAGTGAAAGCCGTGAGCTGTATAGATTATTTTAACTCCTAGTCGATCGCGCACATCTTTGAGTGCATAGCGGGTGACAAAGGCAGCTACCGGAGTATGAACATGGATCAGATTATATTTCTCACGGAGTACAATCTCCCGAATTACCCCTGGAGTCCCCAATAAATTGCGTGGATCGAGGGGATTACGCGACCATTCGACATCCCAGACGCGATCGAATCCCTGGACACATTCGGGTGAAGCCGAAACCCCAGCAGACATCGCATCTACTTGCCATCCTTGCGATCGAAAATAAGCAGCGAAAGGCAATAGAAAGCTGCGGAGTGTCCCAGGAACGGTTGTAACCATCAAAAGTCTGTTCATATTTTGGCAAAAATAGTGATGAGCAACCGTACAATAGCGGTATCGGCAAAGATCGAAAATCAGTAAAATATATTTATTATTATGCCCAACATCTAGCTGCCAACGTTCAAACACAACCTATGTATCGGAATCTATTTGTTGCGCTGACACTTGCGGGGATAATTGGCAGCTCGATCAGCAGCTACAATCGTGTAGGAGAGCCAGCAAAATCTCAATTGCCAGTAGAGACAGCGAAATTACCGTCGTTCCCACGACCACAATACCTCAAACCTGTCATTGACTCAAGCTCGAATACAACTGTCACTCGGATTGCCGATCGAGCCGCATTTAACTCGAATCTATCGGCACTGCGTCACAACTACGCCAAAAATCAGCCCTGGAATGCTGATGAATCCTACCTCCTGC
>JANNDQ010000059.1:0-4474 GCA_031387965.1 Chamaesiphon sp. OTE_75_metabat_567 | reverse complement strand
CTGGTGACGTAGGGCTAGAGCGCATTTTGACTGCCCTAAAACATCATAAATCTCTGCGGCACGGTGCCAAGCATCGTAGACTTGCCCCTGAGTCTCACACAGGGCGATCGGGGCATGAACGATCATCCCATCTGCCGCTCTAATTCCGTCGCCTGAATCCTTCCAGCCCTGATTCTGAATCCCCTCTTTAGAGCGGCTAAGATACTCAACAAAACCATCACCATCAAAATCGCCAGATCGATCGATCCAGTTCAGTGCCTTGGCTAGGGGTTCGGCGCAGTCCTTGAGCAGCGCGAGATCGCCTGTCCAGCGATAGGTTTCCGAGAGCGTAATAATCCAGAGTAGAGTAGTATCGATCGCACCGTAGTAAGGCGCAGCTGGAATTTGATTTAATTGCGCGAGTTCGCCCCGCCGCAGTTCGTGAAGGATCTTCCCTGGTTCGGCATCTTGCCAATCGTTGACTTCAGTTGCTTGCAATTGGGCTAATTTCAGCAGTGTCCCCTGCGCGAGGCTGGGTGTCACTGCCATCGTTTGCAAGCTAGTAATCAGCGGATCGCGCCCAAATACCGCCACAAACCAGGGAATCCCCGCCGCTGGAATCCAGATTGTTTTGTCGCCCTCGACGGGAATCCGCAGTGCTGCGAGATCTGTCAGCGCTTGTTGATAAGTTTGCTCGACTTGCCGATTGGAAGAGTGGAACTGAGTTGCCAACTTGAGATAGCTTGCCATTGCTTCGCCTGCGGGCGTAACTTCCGTTGCTGCATCCAGATGTTTTGGTACTAGTTCCTCACCATCCACCAAGGCGATAAAATTGATACAGGTATGCCAAGTTTCGCCAGAATCGAGAGCAATATCAAATACCAGCCGCCCATTGGAATAGCGCGGCGGCGAACTTGCTCCTTCTGGCTGAATCCGAATGCCTCTGGTAAATTCACCATTGCGATAGGTATTAGTTAATGCGTCATTCTCCCAGGTTGTTTCCATTCGCCCTTGGGTGATTAACTTTTTCGCTTTGATCCGCGATAAATCGACAAAATCCGATCGAATCTCCAGCATTAACTGAAGTTCAACCCGCTCTTGATGGTAATTAGTCAGATCGATGTCTTCATGCATCCCCCCGATGATATCGCGACGAACACTGATTAATATTTTCTTGCTAGGTACGATGCCTATTGCTGTTAATAATTCTGGATTAGTAAACTCATACCGCGCAACTCGATGGGTAATGTTGCTAGAAGTCAAAGGAGTCAGGGGCTGTCTGTCAATCGATATTTCATAAAAAGAAATTAGCCGAGTATCTCTGACAAAGAAGCCCTGAGCGCGATGATCGTCGATTGATCCATCTGCCGCAGTCAGCAGAAAAGAACCACCATCATTAATCGTAATTTGTCCGGTAACTAGTGAGATTTTTGCCGACATATACTTGCTCCAGATTATTTTTCTGACTCTTTTCCCCGATTGAGGAAAGGACTGGGTTGGGGCAAAGTAGGCATGAATAATAAAGCTCTAATTTACTATTCGTATCTGCTATTAGAGCATTGTTGCCTGTAAGATTTTCTGTATCTTTTGAGATAGAGTAGCAAAATACCATCTATACCTTTTGACTGTAGACAGATTTGGTAAATTCATCGATCGATTCGTAGCACCGTGACTGTAAGGTTAATAATGCTCGATCGAGAGTAACTTCTCAGCAAACCGATTACCGCTTTGCTGAGATGATTCGAGTAATTAGGTATGTGCAATTATCCCGATAAATCAAATAGGATTGCTATAGTACTGAGCAGTTAAGATGTTGAAAAATTTGTGGTATGCCGTTGAATTTAGTGATGCGATCTCTACCAGTCCTAAATTGGTGAAAATCCTCGAACGAGAGTTAGTACTGTATCGCATTGCTGATGGTCAAATTCAAGCGATGGATAATGCTTGTGTTCATCGTGGTGCGGCACTTGCCAATGGTTCAGTCGATCGAAACTGTATTATCTGTCCTTATCATGGCTGGCATTATCAACCCAATGGCGCTTGTGTCAAAATTCCCTCCCAATCACCCACAGTCACCATTCCTAAATCAGCAAGAATGACCACCTATCCGGTGTTGGAACAACATGGATGGATTTGGCTCTATCTGGGCGATGGGGAGCCACCACAACTACCGAGTATTTCCAACTTCCCGCAGCTTGAATCTAATGCGCTCCGGTCGATTCAGGGTGAGTTTCATTGGAATGCTAATTATGAGCGCGTACTGGAAAATGGTTTAGACTTTGCTCATGCACCTTTCGTTCATGCCGGAGCTTTTGGTAATCCCAACGCACCAGAAATCGCGGCTTTAGAGATCGAGGCTGATCCTGGAGGTGCCAGCGCAACAGTGAATTTAGCGGCAACACCACCCAAGGGTTTATGGAAGTTCTTAGTTAAAGGCGAACGCAAACCAATCAAAACCCGCACGGGTTTCGTTCTACCTAACCTCACATTTCTGGAGGTTTATTTACCGTTCGGACAACTAACGATTTGGACGGCACATGTGCCCATAGATCTGCATACCACTGTGAGTAAATGGATTAATTTTCGCAGCTTCTTTACGGGTAAATGGGCGGATCGAGATACTTACAATCGGACGATCAAAATCTTCGATCAAGACAAACCAATTGTTGAATCTCAATCTCCCCAAATCATCCCCACCGATCTCAATGCCGAGATCTATGTACCCGCAGATGCACTCCAGTTACAATACCGCAAGCTTCGCAAAGAACTAATGACTGAAAGGTTCACTAGCTAATCGATCTACAATCTTTTGTGCAGATCTGAGAATTTGACCTGCTAAAATTGCTGCACCGAAGCCATTGTCGATATTGACAACGCCTACTCCAGCCGCGCAGGAATTGAGCATCGTTAATAGTGGTGCAATCCCGCCGAAACTCGCCCCGTAACCGATACTAGTGGGCACCGCAATCACTGGACAATCAGCCAAGCCAGCCACGACACTGGGTAAAGCGCCCTCCATCCCTGCCACGACAATTAACACATCGGCATCATCAATAATGTGCCGATTGGCGAGGAGTCGATGAATTCCCGCCACGCCAACATCCCACAATCGCTCAACGGCAAAACCGCAGAGACTCGCAGTACAAGCCGCCTCCTCAGCAACAGGTAAATCGGCTGTCCCAGCGGTAAGAATCGTAATTTTGCCTGGACGTTGTGGTGTGGGTTGAGGCGGGGTTAGGGCGCAAATTTGCGCCATTTCGTAGTAGATGAGATCGGGGATCTGCTGATGGAGTTCGGCATAGACGGCGGGAGTAATTCGGGTTGCCATTACTACCGATTGCTGTTGGCGCATCACTTCGATGATTTTGACAATTTGTAGCGGTGTTTTGCCCAGCCCCCAAATTACTTCGGGAAACCCTGTCCGCGTTTGACGCTCTCGATCGATCTTGGCAAATTCATCGATCGATTCGTAGCCTTGTGACTGTAAAGTTAATAGTGCTCGATCTGGAGTAACTTCTCCACTCGCAACGGCTGAAAGTAATGCTTGAAGTGATTCTGGCACGATCTCTAATTAAAACTGGGTGAGGATTGGGATAGTAACAATCAAATGCTAACATTGGGCACAACATCCACGGGTAAATCCGGCTATATTTGGTCTACAACCAATTACCGACTAAGCCAACGCACTGCTACGACCCTGTTTTAAAATGGGTTCTGTAAATAGAAAAACTCGTGACTGAAATTATCCAGATCACGAGTTTTATTGTCAAAAGATCGATCGGAAGCTAATTCCTACCTACAAAATCGGCGCAGCAATCTTCCAGCTCGTGTCAGCAGGGGAGATCGAAGTCAAGCTAGAAGATGCTAGGACAGTCAGACCATCCATCTGCCACTGGGCAATACTGCCAGTATCACTCCGCCAGAGGATATCAGCTTTATTGTCACCGTTGAAATCACCAGTACCGGCAATCTTCCAGGCAAAACTCTCCGGTGGAATGGAAGTCAAACCAGAAGATGTAAGAACATTGAGTCCATCCATCTGCCAAATTGCCACCCGACCATCATCATTGCGCCAGAGAATATCGGATTTACCATCCCCACCAAAATCACCAGTGCCAGATATTTTCCAGTCGTTAGCCACCACGGGAGTGGAGGTCAAGCCAGAGGATGGTAGGACAGTTGAGCCATCCATGTTCCAGATTGCGCCAGAGGATATCGGACTTGCTATCACCATTAAAATCACCAGTCCCAGCAATATTCCAGCTATTGTCAACAACTGGAGTGGAGGTCAAGCCAGAGGATGGTAGGACGGTGGAGCCATTCATGTTCCAGATTGCGACGCTACCATTGTCGTTGCGCCAGAGGATATCGGATCTACCATCCCCACCAAAATCACCAGTTCCAGATATTTTCCAGTCGTTAGCCACCACGGGAGTGGAGGTCAAGGTTGAGGATTGGACAGTTGAGCCATCCATGTTCCAGATTGCGACGCTAC
>JANNDQ010000023.1:0-2361 GCA_031387965.1 Chamaesiphon sp. OTE_75_metabat_567 | reverse complement strand
CTACTACTACTTTACCCCACCCCAGCCCTCCCCTTTCCAAGGGGAGGGAGCAAGAAAGCCCCACCTTTATCCACTATTCACTAATTAATGTTACCTGGCGATTTACTAATTTACCGAAATAATGGCGAATCAATTGTTCCGAAACGGATCGAAATTGATGCTCATCATATTCAAATGGCGATCGAGATTATCGATTGTTTTAGCTCGATTATTGGCGGTACTCAGGGGCAATTAGATCAGACATTATTGGAACTAGAAGGTGATAGTCCCGACTTTCGAGTTAAGCGAGGATTTGCGCATCTACTCAAGAGCCAAACCTTTAGTAACTTTGAGATTGTGAGTCCACTCGATCCTTCAGATCTACGGGAGCGAGTTTATGCCCTTTCAGCTATTTCTAGTCCCAGCGTCGAGCATAGTAAAACAACATTAGCAACACTTGCCAGCAAACTTTCATTAGAACTAAGTCGAGAGATTATCCCCGCTCAAATTACTCAGGGATTGTATGCTGATTTACCAGACAATCGGATTTTAACTGAATTTACCGCACCCGATCCAGTAGCTCTAATTCATCGTTACAATCTATCTCAAGTTCAAGGTGTATTTTATCGGGCTAGCGAACTGACTATTAATGCTCATCGGAATGTACCCGGACAATATAAGTTACTATTTCGATACTTAAAACTATTCCAGTTAATGACATATATCGAAGGTGATGCCGATCATGGATTTACAATTAAAGTTGATGGGCCGACTAGTTTATTCAAACCCAGCACCCGCTATGGACTAGCGATAGCGAAACTGATTCCAGCGATTCTTCACGTTACTAAATGGAGCTTAACTGCCACACTCCAAACCAAAGACTTTTATACTGGAAATATTAAAATTGGTCGTTATAATCTTACTGATAAATGTGGCTTAGAAACTCACTATCCACCAGGAAAATCCTATGATAGTATGCTCGAAGCTAGTTTTGCCGATCGCTGGGACAAGCTCAAAACTGAGTGGGTACTAGAACGGGAAGTAAATCTCCTCCCAATTCCAGGGAGTGTGATGATTCCTGATTTCCGATTGGTTCATCCAGATGGACGTGATTATATTTTAGAAATAGTCGGTTATTGGCGACCGGAATATCTAAGAAAGAAATTTGCTCAAGTCCATAAGTCTGGCTGTAAAAATCTGATCTTAGCAATCTCGGAAAGATTAAATTTAGACAAGGCTGGATTAAATGCGAACGATTTACCCTGTGAAGTAATTTGGTTTAAGGATAAACTTTTACCTAAATCAGTATTAGAAGTAATTGATACTGTCAGAAAGGTAGATTCTGACACTTAATCTGATTTTAACTCGTTGGCGGTAGCGGAGCGTTTGCCTTGCAATAGCCTCTCCGTGGAGAATCGAATAGACCATGAAACCTGTGATTTAACGTTCCTTGGCGCACACCTATTTAAAAATCAAACGGTATCGCTATGATACACTTTGACGGAGACTAGCTCACAGAAAGTATCCAGACAGAACGCTATTTTGACCTACAACTAATGGCAGTACAATTAAATGATTTATTAGTGAAAATTTCGACCATTTTGCGTTACAGGAGATCACGTCGATCCATTACAATCTATTAAATAAAAGGCACACCCATCGTACCCAAAATATCGTAGGTTGATTATCTTCAAACTTCTAACGTTTTATATCTACTAACCTACCAGTAACGTACTTATGAATAACACTAGAAATTAATGTTTGATAAGGAATACCTTCTTCAATCGCTCTAACCTGAATACTTTCTAAATCTATCGAAGATAAACGTAACGTAATCCGCCTATCCTTTGCTATCGCTGCTTTAGCATAACCTTGAAGTTCGATTAGACGATGTGGTTCTCGAATAGATTGCCATTCATCCGCCTCAAACGTTGCTAGGATGTCTTGCTCTTCAAGATCAAGTTCATTCATTACTGTTATTTCCACTAAGATACTTTTTTGTTGCTTTTCGTGATGGAATGATTGTTTTTAAGAAAATCTCTGTAGCTGTCTCTACATAAGGAACTAGATAAGCATATTCTCGAATTTTTACTACCAATAAACGTTGGTTTGGATATTTTTCTCGATCTGGATGGATGAAATCATCAAGCGTATTGCCCTGAGTAATTGCTAGTAAAACTGCTTCAAATGACACATCACGCTCAGATTTGAGCTTTTCATTTTTCGATTGATCCCATCGAATGTTTTTCATTCATCCATTTTATGTTTATTGTGCATACAATGGCAACAGATATCATTCTACTGGATTCTCTGTCAGCCTTATTCGATCAATCAACCAATCTATCGCTCCCGCCACATCTATCACACTCTCCCCTTCAGGCA
>JANNDQ010000007.1:0-13195 GCA_031387965.1 Chamaesiphon sp. OTE_75_metabat_567 | reverse complement strand
CCATCAATTCTGTGCGCGAGATATTCCACTCCTGCACTCTTCCTTTTAACTCGCCACGCTCGATTACAGCTACTTTCACACCTCGCTGTTGCAATGCCGCCGCGAGGATAATTCCCAGCGTACCACCAGCAATTACAACATCGACATCGATGGTTTTTAAATACTCATCGCTCGAAACGACCATTTCTCGTGGAGAAATCTGTCCCTGACGTAAATTTTGCCACATTCGATCGACTCGTTCGAGGTTAGCAAGGGTGTCAGCGGGAAATTGAGCGGCGGTTTTGGCAGCGATCGACATAGAATTAGAGCAGAGAATTACTCACTATGGTAGATGATATGGATATCCAAACTCAGTCACGATTATTGATGAAGATCTTAATCGGTGTTGCTTGGCTTGATGGTGAAATTCAACCAGAGGAGCGTCAGTATCTAACCAAAGTGGCTCAAACCCATCACTTTGAGGATGATGCTGAGATTGAAGTATTATTAACTAGTTCAAATCCAGTTACGGTAGGACTGTGTGAACAGTGGATTAAGGAATATTTGGGAGATCGATCTATTCATGATGACGATCGACTAATTGAAGCAATTAGCGGTTTAATTTATAGTGATGGCGATGTTGCTGTTGATGAAGCAAAACTCTTGGTGAATATTCAGTCAGTATCATTCTCTCCACCTCCAATCATCAGCAAGATTCAGCAGCTTTATCGGAAGGCTCTAAATTTTAGGCTTTAGGTATTAGGCTTTAGGCTTTAGGAATTAAAATATTTTGCCTGCACCGCTAAATTATAATTTGAAGTTTTATACATCCCATTTGTGAAATGACCAATTCTCTGACTAATCGCAGTCTCTTTACCCAGTCACGGGAAGTCTTAGCGGGGGAAACTTCCCTATATATTATCAAGCGATCGATCCAAGCATTGCTAACATTGTTTTTAGCTTCGATCCTCTGCTTTGCCATTATTCAGCTATCACCTGGCAACTTTCTAGATACGCTCAGACAAAATCCCAAAATCACGCCTCAACGGATTAAGGAGCTGATGGATCAATTTGGATTGAGTGAAAAGAAAGATTTTGAAACTTTAACCAATCAATATTTTAGGTGGCTGACTCAGGCAATTCGGGGGAACCTGGGGCTGAGTATGCTCTACTTTCAGCCTGTCTCGTCATTAATTGCCCTAAAAATTAGGGCAACTCTAGAATTGGCGATCGCTTCGATTATTTTAACATGGCTAATTGCGATTCCATTGGGGATTGTTGGTGCTGTTAATCAGAACAAATTCATTGATAAATTCTTGCGAGTACTTAGCTACACCGCGCAAGGATTTCCCAGTTTTGTAACTGCGCTATCTTTGTTAATTGTTGCCCAAATCTGCTCGCCACTTTTACCAGTCGGTGGCAGAACTAGTATTAATCATGATCAATTATCATTGATCGGCAAATTGTTTGATATTCTATGGCATATGATCTTACCGACGATCGCTTTGACGATCACTGGCTTTGCCGGATTGCAGAGGATCACCCGTGGGGAATTACTTGATGTTTTGCGTCAAGACTACATTCAGACAGCTAGAGCCAAAGGTTTATCTGAAAATCGGGTGATCTATGTCCATGCCTTACGGAATGCAATTAATCCACTAGTCACTCTACTAGGTTTTGAATTTGCTAGTTTACTCAGTGGCGCTTTTATTGCTGAATTTTTCTTTAATTGGCCAGGACTGGGTAAACTAATTCTGGTTGCAGTTACTGGGAAAGATCTTTATCTAGTGATGGGAAGTTTGATGATTGGCGCAATTATGTTAATCATTGGAAACCTATTTGCTGACTTATTACTCAAGTTCGTCGATCCACGGATTAAGTTAGCAGATCTCAAGTGAAGAATTGATCTGATCAACTGTACTCAATACTTCAGTTAGCGAACCAATTCTGAAGTGAGGGCAATGATCTAGACTTGGTGGCTGAAGTTTTCCATACTCAGCTTCAGGGTGATTAACTTGAATAGTGTACATTCCGAGTTGCCGCGCACCGAAAAAGTCTTTGAGAGGATTATCACCAATATAGACACTCTCTGCTGGTAAAGTATTTAATTGCGCTAAGACTGATTCAAACGGGGCGGTACTTGGTTTCCAATTTGCTCTACCTAATGAATCTGAAAAAACCACAGCATCAAAAAAATGATTTAATCCTAATGCCGCCCATTTTCGTTGTTGTACTCCTAAATAACCATCGCTAACTAGGCCAATCTTGTAAGAACTGGCAGTAGTTTTTAATAGATTTACTGATTCAGGAAAGGGACTAATCGTCGGGAAATGTTGCCGATAAACATCGAGCAACTTTGGGACGATCATTGCTGAATCGACATCATGAATTTCTAGCCATTGGTTAAAAGTATTATTTCTAACTCCTTGATAATAGAGATTAGCTAATGTTGAATATCCTATTTCTTTGCTAATTCCTAAGTTTATCGCTCCCCAATCACTGACTGCTTGGAATCCACTTAATACAAAATCTCTTTCAGCATATAAAGTATCATCTAAATCAAAAATAATTGCTTTGAGCTTACCCATAAATTAATTCAGAAACTTCTGA
Source organism: Chamaesiphon sp. OTE_75_metabat_567 (assembly GCA_031387965.1). GTDB lineage: Bacteria > Cyanobacteriota > Cyanobacteriia > Cyanobacteriales > Chamaesiphonaceae > Chamaesiphon. Next base: position 10,606 of record JANNDQ010000007.1, on the reverse strand, counting down.
TTATTTGACAAGCCAGACATCTGTTCAGCTTTGACAAAAACAGCATCATCATATCGCAGCATTGTCAAACCATCCTCCCATTCATCGATCGCCACATCAGGAAGTTCCCCGACTAATGCTTGCATAATCCAGCTTGGAAAGTCTGCTCCTGCTCGATAAGATAAGGGATAACCACCACTAAAGCGGGGATTAATTTCAATAAACACAATCTCACCATCTGATTGTAAAAAGCACTGAACGGTAACGCAACCGATCGCACCTGGTAAAGATTCAACTACGTGCTTTGCCGCAGCAATTAATGCTGGATTATTAACAGTTCTGCCTTTACTAATTTCACCTGCTCTCGTTTCAATCCTTAGTCGCGGAACTGCTGACACTACCTTACCTTGAAAATCAACTAAAGTATCGATCGTATACTCTTCGCCAATAATTAATTCTTGGATTATGGCATTCTTGACATAACTAGAGAAGAACTCTAGTTCTGAACGATTACTGATACTGTAAAACCCAACGCTAGCACTGCCAGTATCAGGCTTGAGTACCACTGGAAAATCTAGCTCTTTAACTTCGCTTAGGTCATAAATTTTGGGCGTATTCATCCCAATATTGGTGAAGAATGCACCTGTCTTTGTTTTGCTGTAACAAATTTCATTTGCTGATGTGGATGACATCAATAATGTCACACCACGATCGCTAAATTCTTGCCTGGATGCAGATAAAAGATGTAGTTCTGTATCGATCAGGGGGATCAGCAGATCGATTTGATGTCGATCGCAAATGGATAGCAATTTTTCGATGTAATCAGGATGATCGACTCTCGGAACAAGTTCAGCTGTATCGGCAAGGAAACCAGCTGGAGCATTTGATTTGAGATCGGCAGTAATAATCTTACCGTTGATATTCGATTTCTCCATCGACTGACGAAAAGCCTTCAACAGTTCAACTCTTCTGCCGACACTCGTTAATAAGATATTCATATATATGCCTGATTTTAATAAAATTTCAGTCAAATCTACAATTACTCAAACAGCCTAAACCTTAGCACATCAAATCAAATACTGATCGCCAAGCATTTCGACGTGCTGATTTGTTAGCATAATTTTAAACTTTGGCTGATACTATGATTTGCCTACAATTGAGATCTAAATATATTTAAACCATAACATTGTAACAATCTATCGATCGGCTGATTTATTGGCAGTAGCAGAGCGTTTGCTTGTGTAATAGCTGCTGCAATCCAAAATTAATATTCATCTCCAAATGACGTTTTTGGCCGATCGGTTGTTCCGATGGCGAATCGATCTTCAAGTCACTAAATTCTCCTAGCGCTGATATCTCATCCCAGGTAACTGCGTAACTAAACCTAGCAGCTCCAACTGAAGTAAAATACTCGAAACATTTGCTGCTGGTAATTGCAGCTCAGTCACTAGGTGGTCAAAACTAGCGGGGATATCACTGACAATTTGCCAAACTTGTTGAAGATCGGGGGCGAGATCTGGTGGGGGTAGCTGGACTGCTGTGCTGGCTGACGATGAGAGCGTCCGCGCCACGGGAAATAGTTGTAGTTGTTGAGGCTGGTTGAGTTGAGGGATAGTCGCGAGTAATTCAAGTAGATGATCTAGCCCTAGGATGAGCTGTGCGCCGCGACTAAGCAGTCCGAGACCTCCAAGTGAGTTGGGGTTGTCGATCGAGCCTGGTAGGACATATACGTCGCGTCCGAAGTCGTTGGCTTGGTAGGCAGTGATCAGCGCTCCAGATCGAGCGGGCGCATCAATGACAATCGTCACCCGACTCAATCCGGCAATAATTCGGTTCCGCGCTGGGAAATGCAGTCGATCGGGTGGAGTACCAGCGACATATTCGCTGACAATTAAGCCATGCTGCTGAATATCTGCCCACAAACTTTTATTCTGAGGTGGATAGACAAGATCGACTCCCGTGCCCACTGCTGCAATTGTGCGTCCACCAGCTTCCAAGCAAGCCGTATGCGCCACTGTATCAATGCCCTGCGCCATTCCTGAGACGATCGTATATCCTTTACTTGCCAAACAGGTACTAATTTTTTGCGCCCACTTGATACCGTACTCAGAGGGGTTGCGAGTGCCAACGATCGCGATCGTCGGCACATCACCCTGATTTTCGGCGATCGCTACTTGTCCGCTGTAGTATAAAATACCCGGAGCTGAAGGAATTTCGCTCAGTAGGCGGGGATAGTCGGGATCAATTCTTGTCCACCAATGAGGATTGGCAATTGTATGTGCTGCGATTAATTGGTCAGGATCGATCTGGGCACGCGATTCGACGATTTTGACCACTGACTGGGTGCCGACACCATCGATCGCTAGCAATGCCTCTGCATCAGCATTCCAGGCGACTTCTAGACTATCAAAACGCTGCTGAATTCGATCGATTAAAATCGCTCCAACTCCAGCAACTTGTGACCAAGCCAACCAATAAGCACGTTCTTGCGACATCCAATCCCATCCAATTTACTGCTTGTATATTATGCCCACCAGAGTTACTTCAGTGGAAGATTAATTAGACTATTCACAATCCACTATTCACAATCCACCACTCACTTAATTTGAAATAATCGGCATTTTGAGATCTACACAGATTTACCCAGAGATCGATATGATAGGAAGCGGTTAGGTCGCTTGATACTCTATCGTTGATAGTCATAGTACATCTAGATTTGACCAACTCAGTCGCCACATGTTGTTTAGGTGAAATCTTGACCGAACCTACCTACTTTGAAAGAGATCTCTACGATCTACCACCACTAGTCAGAGTTAATGCTCAGCGGATGGCTATCGAAACCACTCTTGCGGATCTGTCATCAGATACCTCAACGCAACAACGTCTGATTTTTGCGGCACTCACTCAAGTATTGACTCCGCTGGGAGTCAGATTTAAGTTCTCGATCCAACATCATCCCCAGGCGCAATTGTTTACAGCCAGCGGCGAACAGACAGTCTTGCAAGCTCCACCTACTTCTGTGTCAACATTAGCGTATCGACTGCGGGTTCGCTGTTATTCTCCCAAAAGTTTCGACTGTCAAGTCCTTGCCGAGCCATTAGCTAAAGCACTCCGCAGTATCGATCTCCAGGATTTTGAAGATGCGATTATTCAATTCTCCAGGTTTGCGGGCAGAGATCAATCAGCGAAAGCCCAAATTGCCGACTGGCGGCTGCAAGTCAATCTCACTCCGCCCACTGTTCGGCTCAAGAGTTGGGCGCGATGGGGTGATGTCCAAGCGATTACCAAATTGCTTAACCTTGCCTTAGCACCACAAGCAATCCAGGTGAGTGCTACCTTCAAAAATCTCACCCTACAAATCTTCTGTACCCACACAAATCCCCAATCTGTAAAATCTCCTGCCAAGAAGATTGTCCTCGATCGCATTGCCCCATTATTGATTGCGATTACACCACAGGGGATTCAAGGCGCAACTATTCACGGAGTAGCGTCTCAATCAGCCAGGAGTGGGCAGCTAGGCGAGTCGCCTGACTGGATTCACTGGCTCGATTTACCAGCTCTAGGCAATCCTAGATTTTCACTCACACCGATAATTTTAGCGGCGCGAGGCGATCGCGAGGCACTCAATTTTATCCTCGAACGGCTGCTCAATCCCGATTTGGAGCAATGTTTTGCGATCGGCGGCATCAGTCTATCGATCCTACGTCGTCATCATCTCCTGCATGTGATGAGCGAGGCTCCTGTGTGCCCGATCCAAAGTCAGGTAGCCACGACTATTGTCAAGGTTCTCAAGCAACTGGACTTACCAGGAATTAGAGGTGTCCGCGTGCATGGGCGCGTATCCGGGCAATCGACTGCGAACTGGAGTTATGGGGTAGATTTTTACCAGGAGCCATTAGAACTGCCCCCAGTCGATCCATCCCAGCAATTTATCGTCGAACCATCGATCGCTAAAATTAGTTTACAGCAGAAAATTTATGATCGATTGGTGGCAACGAAGATCTGGAAACCTCAACTTGTGATGTCAAACACTAGTCAATTAGTTTTTCATCCGCGCTTCAAATGGCAACCATCACTATTGCTATTATTGGTAGGATTAGGATTAGCGATTGGCACCGATTTTGTAATTAGATTAGGGTTAGAATCTAGGCAACCAAATCCGATTTTGACAACCACACCCATCCAGCTATCATTTAATAACTCCGTGCTGGAGGAAAAACTGGAACAGTATCAGCAGCGATGTTTACAGCAGGGCGTACCCGATGTATTGATTGTTGGTAGTTCTAGAGCATTGAGGGGGATCGATCCTGAAACTCTACAGAACAAATTAGCACCTAATCAGCCTAATCTCACGGTCTATAATTTTGGAATTAATGGTGCAACAGCTCAGGTAGTGGATTTAATCTTACGCCAATTATTAACACCTGAACAGTTACCAAAAATGGTGATTTGGGGCGATGGTGCAAGAGCATTTAACAGCGGACGTACCGATCGAACATATGAAACAATCACTCAATCCGATCGCTACCGCCAGCTAGCCTTAATGTCAGTGATTAAAAATAATCACTCATCACTATTGCAGGCCCAATCTTCTTTCCAGAATACTTATCAAGCGATCGATACAGGTCTAGATCTTCATTTAGCTAGAGTTTCACCCGCATATCATCAGCGCGATCGACTCAAATCTTGGTTACAAGCTAGAGTACCTTTGATCATGCAAATTACTGATAGTAACGATTCAAGTAGTCTAGATCCCTCAGCAAGTATTAATGAGCGAGACATTGATATTAATGGATTTTTACCTCTATCATTACAATTTGACCCGACTACTTATTATCAAAAATATACAAAAGTAAATGGAACTAGTGATGGTGACTATGCTAATTTCCAGCTATCAGGTATTCAAGAGCAGGCATTCTACCAAACAATCGATCATCTCGCCAGTAAAAAAATTCCCTTAGTATTTGTGAATATGCCATTATCAGATCTCTATTTAGATCAATCTCGGCAACAATACGATTTGACTTTTAAACAGTACATGCAGAAATTGATGGACACGAATCAACTTACCTTCGTAGATCTAGATGGCTTACTAAATCAGCAATACGATCAATTCTCCGATCCTAGTCACCTCAATCAATTTGGTGCAAGTCAAGTTAGTAAATATCTAGCACAAGCAAGGACAATTCCTTGGGCAGCAATAACTAAGCGTTAGTTAGAAGTCTGAAGTTATTAGATTTTAATGTTTTTGATTATTGCTTTAAATGAAATTTATATCTCCTACTTATGCAATCTTTCTATTCATAACTTTACTATGTTATTGGGGAGTAGCCAAGACTCAAAATCATAAGTTATGGGTAATCGTAGTTTCTAGTATTTTATTCTATATATCTTTTCTTCAAATTCAGTATTTTCCAGTTATTCTGATCATGATTCTGGTGAATTACTGGATTGGAAAGCTATTATTAGATAGCCAAATTATTGAATACACAGCAATTCAAGATAGACTAGGTGAAGAACATTTTTATCGATGGCTACCACGCGGAAAAATTCAGCGACGACGAGTACTAATTGCAGGTGTTGTATTTAATATATTATTGTTGATTTTTTCAAAATATATCCCATTCTTGCTGAGTATTTTAGCACCATTAAATCCAACTGAAATTCAGCCCTTAACGATGTGGATGAAGACAAGCTTTTTGCCACCGCTGGGGATTTCATTCCTGAGTTTTGAATCTGCTGCTTATCTAATTGATGTCTATAAAGGCAGTCCAGCAACTGGGAATCTACTTAAATATGCTGCTTATAAAACATTTTTCCCAAAGCTAGTATCAGGACCAATTACTCACTACCATCAATTCGCTCCTCAATTAAACAATCTTAAATTTCCGACGATCGAACGTTTAGCTGAAGCTGGCTGGTTGATTGCTGGTGGTGCAATTAAGAAAACATTAATTGCTGATAATTTGGCAATATTTGTGAAGCTAATTTTCGATCCTAGTAGTCTCGATCGAGCGGGTAGTGTCGATTTGTGGTTAGCAATTTTCGCATATGGATTGCAATTATATCTCGACTTTAGTGGCTATGTCGATATCGTGCTTGGTACTGCGATTTTATTCGGAATTAATTTACCAACTAACTTTAACTTTCCCTACATGAGCACCAGCATTGCCGATTTTTGGCGACGCTGGCATATTAGTCTGGGAAATTGGCTGCGGGACTATATTTATATTCCCCTGGGTGGCTCCCGCTTGGGCTTGGCGCGCACTTGTCTCAATTTATTTGCCCTGATGTTGATTTCGGGAATTTGGCACGGTGCTGACTGGGGCTATATTCTATGGGGCGGTATTCATGGGATTGCTCTAGTAATTCATCGTTTAATCACCGTACTTTCAGACAGATTTGAGTCCCTTGCCCTATTTTGGCGGAGTCGGTGGGGACATGTGTGCGGTTGGCTTTTGACTCAACCTTTGGTTTTTGTAAGTTGGATTTGGTTTAGGCTACCCCATCTTGCTCAGTCTAATTTGGTATTCCAACATCTGTGGGGTTATCCGCGTGATGCTCAATTTGCCACGAAGGTATATGTCGAAAATCTCAAGTTAGCTGACAGTCAGATTTTGCTATTTTTAATCGGTTTATCGATTATGATGATCGTTGCCTATTTATTCGATCGATTATTAAAGTTAAACCTCAATTGGCATCTAAAATTAACCCTAATTCCGCTGTGCTTATATATTGTATGGCTATTATCTCCACCAGAAAGTCTAGCCTTTATTTATTTTGATTTTTGATGGTAGTTGGAAGCCTATTTAGTAGTTACTATTCATCACTCCATATAGTGCAAATTTTCTTCATCTTACTTTCACCATCGTGGTAACTGTATCGACAAAAAGATTATAATAAAAAAGCCTCCCAAGAAATGTAAAATAAATGGGTAGCCAACAGCCTCAAATCAGCACAGCAACACTATCCCTAGATCTGGTTTCAATCGATCAACTTATTCTTGAAATAGTAGATCGTTTGGTTAAAGAATTTAATCCAGAAAATATTTTCCTATTTGGCTCCCATGTCTGGGGTACACCCAACAGCGATAGTGATTTAGACTTACTAGTAATTGTGTCTGATAGCGATATTTCATCTAGCAAGAGGTCTTCTATCGCCTATCGTTGTCTCAGAGATATTAACTACCCCTTAGATATCTTAGTCAAAACCCGTAAAGAAATTGAAAAATTTTCACAAGTGTCATTTTCCTTAGAGCATCAAATACTATTAAAAGGAAAATGCCTGTATGGATAATAAAAATGAACTTGTCAAGAATTGGATGGTTAAGGGGCAACACGATCTACTAGCCGCTTGCAAACTCAGCAGTGATTCAGAAATCTACTCAGATATTGCCATCTATCACTGTCATCAATCAGCAGAAAAAGCAATCAAAGGATTTTTGATTCTGCACAATCAGGCTTTTCCCAGAACTCACGATCTTCGCCTTCTGCTTCAATTAGCAATCAATATTGATGACAATTTTCAGCATTATCAAGAAGCATCAGAAATACTAACGCCTTATGCGACAGAATTTCGTTATCCCAGTGATGTAATGCAACCCACAGCTGAAGAACTGCAAGAAGCAATCGAGAAAGCTGGAGAAATTTTTAACTTCGTTGCTTCATTGTTATCAGATGAAATTAGAAGCTTCTTAATTTAGTTGCTTCAACCTCTGAGAGGGTTTAATATCGATCCCATCTGCGTATAGACAGAAAAAAGAGAAGAGTAACTTATACCTCTTCTCTTAACAAGAATTTATGGTTCTGTTATCCCGTTAGGGTAACGTATCCCGAACCAATCTATGGTTTGTGAACGATGAAGCTCAATACTTGGCACTGCTTGATGTTATCAAAACCAACAACCCGGATGAAACAATGACCGTACTCACTCCGACAGCTGCGAATCTCGTTCAAGATTTCGGTAGTAGTGGTTGCGTTGAATAAAGGCAACTTCCACAGTGTCCAGTAGTGTTGAGTAGGTTCAGATTCCTTGCTGAACTCAACACCAGGAATATACCCTTGATCGAGCATATATTGAAGTTGCTTAACAATTTGAGCATCGCTCAAAGGAGGCAAGTAGGAGAAAGTTTCGTAGCGACGTTCAAAAGGTAAAGTTTGCATTTGGTCTTGCTCTACAGTTAAATATAGTTGAGATTAGAGGTGGGTCTTTTGTTGTTACTCAGACGATGATTCAAAGTTGAAGCGTGGCTCGGTAACGGATAGTTGCGATAGCTTCTCTAATTGTTGCTTACGGTGCTGACTATTTTTGGATTTAATGTCATGAAACACCATTTCTGGCAGATCTTCCATGATGTCTTCGATTAGATGTTCCCTCACCGTCATAATTCGGAAGGCTAGCTCCTGGTTTTCCGCCAGGAGCGCGAGCAAATAAACTTCGCCATCTTGAAGGATCGATCGACCGGAGAAACTGCGTAACCACAGTGCCAATGGTGGATTTGTTCCACTCAACTGCTCCAGAACAACCTGCACCGCTTGATAAGTCAAGTAGCTAGAGATTACCTTAGTAGTAGCCTTGGCAACTTTTTTACTATCCATTACCGTAATTAATGAAGATATTAATAGAGATTTGCGAATAAGTACTTACACTATCCACTGTCTTGAAAAGGTGCTTCACTTGGGGAAACCCCAAGACCGCACTTTTCGCTATCCACTATTCACTATTCACTAATCCTAGAGGGTATCCATTGCTTCAAATTCAAACTTGATTTCTTTCCAGAGTTCAAGTGCAACAGCAAGTTCAGGAGACCATTTACCAGCTTCACGGAGGATATCGCCACCTTCACGCATGAGGTTACGACCTTCGTTCCGAGCTTGAATACAAGCTTCTAGTGCGACGCGGTTAGCTGTTGCACCAGGAGCATTACCCCATGGGTGACCAGCAGTACCACCACCAAATTGGAGGCAAGAGTCATCGCCGAAGATTTCGACAAGTGCAGGCATGTGCCAAACGTGGATACCACCAGACGCAACTGGGAATACACCAGGCATCGAAGCCCAATCTTGGGTGAAGAAAATACCGCGTGAGCGATCTTCTTCGATGTAGTTTTCACGCATCAGGTCTACAAAACCCATAGTGATACCTTTTTCGCCTTCGAGCTTACCTACAACTGTACCGGAGTGAAGGTGATCGCCACCAGACATCCGTAAGCATTTTGTGAGTACACGGAAGTGAATACCATGATTTTTTTGACGATCGACTACTGCGTGCATTGCGCGGTGAATGTGCAGGAGTAGGCCGTTCGCACGACAGTACTTAGCCAAGCTAGTATTAGCTGTAAAACCAGCGGTGAAGAAGTCATGCATGATGATCGGTGTGCCGATTTCCTTAGCGAATTCAGCGCGTTCCATCATTTCTTCACAGGTTGGCGCAGTCACGTTGAGGTAGTGACCTTTGATTTCGCCAGTTTCTGCTTGAGCTTTTTCGATTGCTTCTTGGACAAACAAGAACCGATCTCTCCACCGCATGAAGGGTTGGGAGTTGATGTTCTCATCATCTTTGGTCAGATCTAGACCACCGCGCAGAACTTCGTAAACAGCCCGACCATAGTTTTTAGCAGACAGACCGAGTTTAGGTTTGATAGTACAACCTAACAGGGGACGACCATATTTATTTAATTTATCGCGCTCAACGGTAATCCCGTGAGGCGGACCTTGGAAGGTCTTGAGATAAGCAACAGGAATACGTAAATCTTCTAAACGTAATGCACGTAGGGCTTTGAAACCAAATACGTTACCTACTAATGAGGTAAGCATGTTGGTAACGGAACCTTCTTCAAATAAATCTAAAGGATAGGCAATAAAGCAAAAATATTGATTGTCTTCACCTTGAACTGGCTCGATGTGATAACAACGACCTTTGTACCGATCTAGGTCGGTCAGCAAGTCAGTCCAGACAGTTGTCCAGGTACCTGTGGAAGACTCAGCGGCTACAGCAGCAGCAGCTTCTTCTGCGGGTACTCCAGGCTGAGGAGTCATCCGAAAAGCAGCGAGCAGGTCTGTATCTTTAGGTGTATAGTCTGGTGTGTAGTAAGTCAGACGATAGTCTTGTACACCAGCCTTGTACCCAGTTTTTGCCTGAGTTTGAGTTTGCGCGTAAGCCATAAATTTCCTAACCTTCAGGAACCAGTTGACGTTTCTTGTTAAAACTAACTATATCAGTAAGTGTATAAGTTTTGGTTTCGATCTTTTAACGATCGTGATAAGAGTAATTAATATATGTGTCATCTACGGGGATCTATACAACCATCAGGGTTGTGTAAAGATTTCGTAACGAAATCAGCGTTGCTCGATCGAGGTGTGCAGCACCATTAAAATTCAGGTAGGGGCAATTCATGAAGCGGCTCGCGCTCCTCGGGGTTCCCGAGGGTTTGCGAAAAGTGCGTTCTTGGGGTTTCCCCAAGTGAAGCACCTTTTCAAGACAGCGGCGTTTTTATTCTCCTGTCTTGTCTCGCTTCCATGGTCGGGAAACCCGATTAGTGACAAGTTAAGCTTCGATCGCAATTGTCAAGCAGGTTTGACGATCTATTGATCGACCAATCCATCACATGTCTAGCGATCGATAACTT
>JANNDQ010000806.1:0-2037 GCA_031387965.1 Chamaesiphon sp. OTE_75_metabat_567 | reverse complement strand
GAACAATCTAGACAAGCTGGAATTAGAGCAGAACGAAGGAGACAGATAGCCACAAAATCCCTAGGCAAAACAGCTTTACTACCACATCGGAAGCACCAGAAAAGTTCTGTAAATCAGGATTCTAATTCAGTAAATAGTGCTAAACCTTGGGAATCTAAAGTCCCAATTAAAAGGACTTCAGATGATCTGGAAAATGTAATCAAAGGAAAGGAATCACAATGAAAAAACTCACATTTCAACTTTCACTAGCAATGTTAGTAACTTGCTCTACTATGTCTATCACACCTCAAAGTGCTTCAGCACAAGTAGACATGAGTTTACTAACGGAAGTAGCTAAAAGCTGTCAAAAAGATGCTGCTTCATCCGATTATTTCCAGCAAATGGGGTTTAAGGATCAACAAGTTAAATTTTTAATAGGGGATGATGAGTCTGTTAATGTTTGCATTCGTGCGCGTTATCCTCATTCACTAGTACAGTCTAAATTTCTTTGGCTAGCTTCAACAGGTGAAATAATTTCGGGTTATCCAGCTTCTGTAGCAGTTTCGCAAATGGCTCAGAGCGTAAATAAATATGTCTACAACTCAGATCTGCTAGATTGTATTGCAAGTCAAAACCCCTCTGATGATCGATGTATCTCTTCAATAGGAGCACGAGCTATTTCTGATAATGAGCTACCTTGGAATAATTTTATCTATGTATGTCCTTCTTGCTTCATTGCTTACAATGATGTTTCTTCAGAAGAGAAAGTAAGAGCGAGTTTCATACAATGGTTTGTTAATCTTGATAAACCCACAAGAAGAAAAATTATATCTATTCTTTCAAATAACGATAAGGCTGCAAATAATCGAGATGAGATGCTTACAGCAGCTAATAGAGCAGTGGATAAATATAACGAAATACGTGAAAAAGTTGCGAGAGAGGAGCAAGCTCGGCGGAGAAGAGAAGTTATTGGCGATTAGGTTCTTCAATAGTAGCAATCAACAACTCTTGCAGATCATCTGGAAAATCACCATTCCCAACCATCTTGGTAAACACTTCATAACAATCCCGCTTATCCCCAGCCTTCCGTGGATAACCCAACCACAACACAATCAGAACTTGCCGCTCCTCATTGCTAAAAGCTCTAAAAAACAATCGATAACGAGGTGGTAGCCCCATCCCCTTCATCCTGCCATATCGCCGCAACGGGCCAGTCAAGGCAAACTGACTAGCCAGCGGATCTAGGGCGATCTTTTCCTTAATCCCCACCATCACAGCAGCTAATAGTTTCACATCAGGATGACTCAGATAATCTGCTTCTGGTAATTCAGCCTTCAACTGCTTGACCTGTTCCCGTAATTGTCGCCGTTGTTCGCCAAATAGCCGTCTGTGGAAGTAAATTTCCCAACTATTGCGGATGAGTACGCCCATTAATCTATAACTACTCCAGCTAATAGTTCATCATCTTCATGCGCCATCTCCTCAGTATATGCTTCGAGATGTTCTGGATTAGTCAGTGCGTCTTTAGTCACTAAATCCAAAAATAGACTCAGCATCAGATCGTCTGAATCTGAATCTGGTTCGACTGGCTGTGGTTCTAATCTGACTAATAGAGTGTGATCGTTCAATACCTCTACCCATCCCGTCGCATTCACAAACTGAGGACGATCTCGATAAAAACTAGCTGGTAAGCGAAAACCAGCCGAATTGCCAATTTTAGCGGGTGCAAGTGGATAGATTGGATTAGTCATTATCGGAAATGTTATTACTATCAGTAATAACATTTATTTTACCAAAATAATCAGCGGTAGCGCAAAAGATCGAGTCAGAACAGGTGTCCTCTACTTGAACAAGTTGAAACACGCCATAAACATATACTGATTAACTCCATTACCCCTAATTAAAGAACCAGTGTAGCAATGTTGAGACGATCGACAGGACGATCGATCCAGCGATTGCGGGGATAATTCCACTAATTTGTAGTCCAGCTACTTGTGACGAGACAAATAACAAGCACAGCACATTAATCGCTAGGGAAGATAGTCCCAAGGTTAGCAG
>JANNDQ010000781.1:0-6516 GCA_031387965.1 Chamaesiphon sp. OTE_75_metabat_567 | reverse complement strand
CTGTCTAACAAACCCGTTGCACGCCGACCGTATCGAGTTTCTTTATTGACCTAAGAAGTGAATAGCGGCGGGTGAACGGGAAGGTTATGCTGCTGAATCCCGAATGAGGTTGGAACCAGAAATAACAGTTTCCCATCATTTTTAAGTGATTATGCAGACCCTCAAACAGACTCATCCAAAGTTCTCAAAACTCAGATCCCTCCTAGCTGAAATCGAAGATATCTATGGTGCTGCGGCATTGCTGAACTGGGATCAAAAAACTTACATGCCACCTAAAGGGATCGGAGCACGAGGACGAACGTTATGGACTCTACTTTTCTGAGCCAATCGGCTACATAATTAGAGTAGACGGGAGCCAAACCCCGCTTTATTACGGTGAGATCAAAATTGTGAAAATAACAGGTGAGTATCATGCAATCCCACCCACCAGCCCTCGCAGAACAAGATAAAATCTGGAAATTCTTAGAACTCTGGGTCGATCCAGTACTTTTCCCACCTAAAATTCTCATGTTGGTGGGCGATCAAGATGGCACTTGTCGTATTTATAGTCCTGCCTCTGACTATAAACTCGTAGTCACCCACTCTAACTATGAAACTGCGCAAGAATGGCTTCTTGAAGATGAATATGAACGGGTGAAAGGTCAACTTTTAGCTGAAGAAGTTCTCTAGCACAAACACAGTCTAACAAACCCCTTGCACGCCGACCGAATTGAGCCAACTATCACAAAAAGCTTTTAGTAGCGGGTGAACAGGAACGTTAGACTGCTTGAGATTTCACGATGGATAAAATGATTGAAGACATGCGTGCTTTCATTGATTTGCTGTTGTCAAAACCTGATGCCGATCGATTTCGGTAATCGATCGCGATTTGAGGAATTGCAATAAATGGTCGATCGATTCTGATGATAGAGTTGAAAGGTACCAATAAAAGCTCAGTAGCCAATAGTATGAGTTCAAATCAACATGAGTACATCTGAAGCGCCAAGACCACCATTCCCGCCCTTTAATGCTGAAACCGCCGCCCAGAAAGTGCGGATGGCGGAGGATGCTTGGAATACACGGGAGCCTGAGCGAGTCGCGTTAGCCTACACACCTGACAGCAGTTGGCGCAACCGCTCTGAATTTTTCTCAGGTCGCGAGGCGATCGTCGAGTTTCTCACACGGAAGTGGCACAAGGAGCTAGATTATCGACTAATTAAGGATCTATGGGCTTTTGATGACGATCGCATTGCTGTTCGTTTTGCTTATGAGTGGCGTGATGACTCTGGTCAGTGGTACCGTTCTTATGGCAATGAGAACTGGGCGTTCAACGAGCACGGCTTGATGTGTCGCCGGATTGCCAGCATCAATGATATCCCGATCCTGGATGCCGATCGGAAGTATCACTGGTCTCTAGGTCGTCGCCCTGATGACCATCCAAGCCTTTCTGACTTGGGGCTTTGACTGGTGAGAATCAGGCGAGAAGTCCCTCGGCTGTGAGATCGGACTGTTTTCTTTGTTTCATGAAGTCTTTAAACAGGAGTTATTTTATGTCTTTTCCAAAAGTCACTCAGCAGTTGCTTATGGCAAAACAGTTAAAACAACTGAGTTTTGCAGATTTGGAAAAAATTCTTGGGCGGGATGAAGTTTGGATTGCTGCACTGTTTTATCGCCAAGCGAGTGCATCGCCTGAAGAAGCAGAAAAATTGGTACAGGCGTTAAGTTTAGATCCAGAAGTCGCAGCAGAGTTGACACAATCTCCCATGAAGGGATTAGGTTCACTGGTGCCGACAGACCCATTGCTCTACCGCTTCTATGAAATTATCCAAGTTTACGGTATGGCAATCAAGGCAGTGATTCATGAGAAGTTTGGAGATGGAATCATGAGCGCGATTGATTTCACTCTCGATATTGAGAAGGAAGAAGATCCAAAAGGCGATCGCGTAAAAGTGATCATGTCTGGAAAGTTTCTACCTTACAAGAAATGGTGATATTAGAGCCAGCAGCACAACAATTCTACTGCACCGGAACGAAGTCAGGTCAACGGTGAGATGCAGAACCCAACTAAAAAGCACCAATTCCCCGTAAAATGAGGACAACAAGGTCTGTATAGATTGCCCCTCCACTCTCTGGCACCAATGACTAGCACTCAGGATTTAACCTCTACAATCCCATTCGACTTGGCGGCATATCTAGCCGATCGCCAGCCCAGGGTAGAAGCCGCTCTGGATGCAGCGATTCGCCCTGGCTACCCCGATACTATCTATGCAGCGATGAGGTACTCATTATTAGCTGGGGGCAAGCGATTACGACCGATTTTATGTCTGGCTAGCTGTGAATCGATCGGTGGTAATTCAGATCTAGTGATGCCGATGGCTTGTGCCTTAGAGATGATCCACACGATGTCATTGATTCATGACGACCTTCCGGCGATGGATAATGATGACTATCGTCGGGGTAAATTAACAAATCACAAAGTATATGGCGAAGATATTGCCATTCTCGCCGGAGATGGCTTGCTGGCTTATGCTTTTGAGTATATCGCCATTCACACACAGGGAGTTAGCGCCGATCGAGTCCTCAAATCGATCGCTCATCTAGCTAACGCTGCTGGTGCTGATGGCTTGGTGGGCGGGCAAGTTGTCGATTTGGAATCAGAAGGCAATCCCGATATCACCGTCGAAACACTCACCTACATCCACAATCACAAGACTGGTGCCCTATTCAAGTCTGCTGTCGTCTGTGGGGCAATCCTCGGCGGAGCCACCGAGCCAGAAATTGAGAAATTAACTAAATTTGCTCACAATATTGGTTTAGCGTTCCAGATTATCGATGATATTCTGGATATCACCGCCACCCAAGCCGAACTCGGTAAAACAGCTGGCAAAGATGTTGAAGCCCAAAAAGCAACCTATCCAAAACTGTGGGGATTGGAGGAATCTAAACGCCAAGCTGATAAACTAGTAGCTGAAGCCAAAATTATCTTAGCCGAATTTGGCGATCGCGCCAGACCACTCCAAGCCTTGGCTGATTATATTACTGATCGTAAAAATTAAGATCTTGCTTCAATCATCTCCTCACTTTAGGTCATTTACGCGGTGAATAAAGCAGCTCCCTTCCTGAACGATATCAGTCAAATTCTGGACAATCAGATTTTATTAGTAGCAGTTGCGGCTTGTTTGATCGCTCAGGTGCTCAAGCTAATTATCGATCTGATTCAAAATGGTAAGTTCAGTGTCAAAGTATTAACAACTACTGGCGGAATGCCCAGTGCTCACTCAGCTCTCGTAACTGCACTTGCGGCTGGAGTGGGTGAAAGTCTAGGTTGGAAAAGTGCTGAATTTGCGATCGCGACCATTTTTGCGATCGTCGTGATGTACGATGCCGCCGGAGTCCGCCAAGCAGCAGGAAAACAAGCCCGAATTCTCAATCAGATGGTCGATGAACTGTTTTCTGACGATCATAAATTTAATGAGGAAAAGCTCAAAGAATTATTGGGACATACTCCAGTTCAAGTTATCGCTGGTTCAGTGTTAGGCATCGCCATTAGCTGGCTGTTTACAACGATTCAATGATATGATCTACCCCCTCACTAATTAATCGATACACGATTCACTATCCACCCACTACTCTAGATATCTAATTTAGAACTAGGAATAAAGTAGCAAGTTTGACAAGATAGCCCTTTGTGGGGTACAAGTATAAAAGCGAACTTCTATACCGCAGCATATTACTAAGCTAAATCGAGTGTTTAGCAGCGGAAGTCAACTTCAATTAATTCTTCAAATAATTAAATCTTTATCTATGACCCAGCAAGTGCTTCACCCGATGGTGAAAATGCAACGCCAAGTCCAATCTTTAGTTGCCTCCAAAATTCTCACACCAAGTGATCGAATTTGGAAAATTGCCTTCTTATATGGTGATAAATGGCAACATTGGAAAAATGAACTCCTAGAATTTGGTTTCACTCTTCAAGATCCAGTTAGTGAATTACTCGAAGTCGAAGCTTGGGACGAAGATTAAGCCGATCGCAATCGTCAGAAAGCAGAGTTATGTCGATCGAGTCTGTTAGGATTGAAACTAGGGACAATAACATTACTCCGGCAAAAGTTCTGATTCTAGATATCTGACTGGGATGCCAACCGCTGGTTTGAGCATTTACCGCCGGACATGACTATTTACCCGCCGTATGATTAGCTTAGTGGATAAAGCAGCTGAGGTATCAGCCTAGCTAGGTTCGAGTCCTAGATCGTACTCCCAAAAGTTAGCTCATTTGGATAGAGCAGTCAACTTATCATTGACGTGTAGTAGGTTCGATTCCTGCACTTTTTACCAACCCTCTGCCCGAGGTTAAACCAGGCAACTTATTTGGGATAAGTCGGCGCAAGCCTAAATGTAGGGAGTAACTTCTCTAAGGTAAGGGAGCAATCCCGAATTGGTTCGAGTCCATATTTTCACAAGCTCTGTAGAACTGGCGGTTGGCAAGATTGACTCACTCAGTGGCTCGATCTTGCAGCAGAATTGGACCAGTGCGATCGCTCAATCTTTAATCTGAGTATATCCCTTCCCTAACTACCGTTAGTATTTCTGCGGAAATATTAATGATGGCTAAGAGAACGGTATATTTGGATGCCCAAAGATTCACAAGTTATCCTCGGATCGTGAGTGAATCTTCGCCAGCCTTAATCCAGTTAAAGTCAAACCTTTCGTCCGTCACAAGACTGTCAGCACCGCCAGTATTTGCGGAGTTCATCATCGTTAAGATTTTTCATGTTCAAGACTTTTTATATCAAGCCCAACGAACGGGGCATCTTATTTAACCGGAGTGATTTCAAAGAAATCTTATTGCCAGGAACGTATCGTTACTGGGGTTGGAATTGGAGCGTAAAAACTTACGATCTCAATCAACCAGAAGCCCAAATTGAGCAATTAGAATTATTATTGCAGACAGAGCGCGCTAAATTAGAACAGCATTTGACGATCGTTCAAACTGGATTCGATAGAGTTGCCTTACTCCAGATTAGGCAAAGTTGGCTGATTGTAGTCCCTAATCAATTACGCGCTTTTTGGAGAGGATTTGTAGCGGTTGAGGTGCGCTATTTTAACCTGTCAGAAAACTTAGAATTGCCACCAGATTTAGTGGAAAAGACGCGGGGAGTTGCCCTGAGTGGCATTAAGAGATTTCAGGTATCTGAAGCTGAAATCGGCTTGATGTATGTTCAAAATAACTTCGTTCGTCCCTTGGGTACGGGTGAGTATGCTTTTTGGACATCATTAAAAGATCTCCAATTTAAAACACTCAATCGGATGATTCCCAATCCAGTATTTCCCGATGAAGATGTATTGATCGATCGACATCCCGAATTTATCGCTCAATATTGTACAGTTGCCGAAACATTAGCCCAACAGGTTGGCATCGTGCGGGATCGACAGCAGCCAATTGCTATTTTACCGCCCCACAGTCGCAAATTATTTTGGCAAGGTGTGACAGTCGAAATTATCGAGATCGGTACCAGTGCCAAGCTTTCACCCCAATTAGTGGCTGAATTAGTCTCTGGTGCAGCACCAGTTAAAAAGATTGCCCAAGATGCCTTGCACGTCCAAGAAGTGCCCGTGCAGCATCTGGGCTTACTTTATGTCGATCGCGTCTTTCAGAGCCAGCTAGAGGCCGGAATTCATGCGTGGTGGTCATTTAATCGATCGATCTTGTCAATTGCAGTCGATCTGCGGCTCCAAACGATGGAAGTGAGTGGACAAGACATTCTCACCAAGGATAAAGTCCCCTTGCGCTTGAATCTCACGGCTGGTTATCGGATTAGCGATCCGTTGCAGGCAAGTAACAGTTTGGCAGATATTACTGGATTTTTGTACAAAGAGCTACAGTTTGCTCTACGCGGTGCGGTAGGGGAACGGACGCTGGATGGATTGCTCGAAGATAAGGGGACAATCGATCGAGATATTGCCGAGTATATTCGGCTCAAGACGGCTAACTATGGCTTGACAGTAGAGTCTGTAGGGGTAAAAGATATTATCTTGCCTGGGGAAATTAAAGCAATCCTGAGTAAAGTCGTCGAAGCCGAAAAATCAGCTCAAGCAAATGTTGTCCGTCGTCGGGAGGAAACAGCCGCGACGCGGAGTATGCTTAATACTGCTAAAGTCATGGAAGATAATCCAGTTGCGCTGCGATTGAAAGAATTAGAAGTACTCGAACGGATCGCTGAAAAGATCGATCGGATTCAAGTAAATGGTGGTTTGGACAATATTCTGACAGATCTAATTAGTATCAAACAAAAATCCTGAAGCGGCACTCGCGTTGGCGTAAGCCTGCCGTAAGCACAGCGGAACCGTTAGGGTGGCTTCAGTCGCAGGCAAGCAATAGGTATCAACCCGACTTATCTCAGAAGTCGGGGATATTTGTCATGGCGGCGCGATCCAGACTGGTATCTAGAAACTAAGTTTAAATCTATACCGATCGAGTGATTCATTTGCCAATAACGCTGGGTATAACTATAGATACAGAAAGTAAATGATCGATCC
>JANNDQ010000775.1:0-2280 GCA_031387965.1 Chamaesiphon sp. OTE_75_metabat_567 | reverse complement strand
AACCGACAGAGCTACTGATCGTCGATTTGGCAATTGGGACTTCTTTAGTAATTGCCAGTGTCGCAGCGATTGGCTGGTTACTGTCGGGGATTGCGATCGAACCTGTCAAGGCTTCCTATCAACAGCTCAAGCAGTTTACCGCCGATGCTTCTCACGAACTCCGCAACCCGATCGCAATTATTCAGACCAATGTTCAAGTCGCACTTGGAGAGGAACCGCTTCAGCCTCAACAGCGCCAGCAATTGCAAACGATCGAACGGTTGACTCGGCGCTTGGGTCGATTGGTTGACGATTTGCTATTTCTCGCACGTCAGGATAGCAGTAACGTCACGCCTGAGTTTATTAGTTTGCCTCTAGATGCACTGCTAATGGAGACGATCGAAGAGCAACAATTAGCCGCAGCAGCTAAGGGCATCAAACTAAAGTTTGAGATTATTGATCCTGTCCCTGTGAACATTACCTCCGGTACAGCAAAGCTGAACGAACGCCCTAATGATGACAAAATCGAAATATTTAATATGAGTGGAGATTGGGATCGATTAGTAAGACTATTTACTAATTTACTTACCAACGCAATTCAATACACATCACCCAATGGAAAACACCCGTCGGAGATTAATATTAAGTTAATACAGCAGACTCGCCAAAGCATATCATATCTGCAAGTCCAAGTTCAAGATTCTGGGATTGGAATCCCCCCTGACGCACTCCCACATTTATTCGATCGGTTTTATCGTGTCGATCCTGCCCGAACAGCTAACGCGACAGATGTCAGCAGTGGTTCTGGTTTGGGACTGGCGATCGCCAGATCGATCGTCACCAGTCATCAGGGCGAACTATCGATCGATAGTCAAGTAGATGTTGGGACAACGGTAACTGTTACTTTTAAAGGATGTGGTTAGACCAAATATTTAACTGTCTTCAGCTCAAATCCTCCTAAAACCTGAAGCCTAAAACCTAAAGCCTAAAGCCTAACTATTAATCCCCACCTCGCAAAGCTTTATTGAAATTCTGACGATAAGAACCACTGATAACGTAACAAACGGGCCAAAGTAGCGCTAAGGTAATTTTGGTCAGAAAAGAGCGTTGAAAATTAGTGCGATTGAAGTTGCGCGAAAACTTCCAGACTCCAAATCCGTATGCACCAACCAAGCCAATCACAACGAATTGCATAAATCTTGCTCTAAATCTTAATTAATGATGGTTGTTACAGAAATTAGCAGTGAGATTGCACTAGTATGGCAGTCTGAAATATATTTTAGCTTAATTCCCTAAACTATGATTGAGAGCAGTGTGTCAACCTATGCGATAGCGTAAGCGCAAAGCGCAGGCGTTGCCAACGCGGAGCGTCTGCCTGCGCAGAAGCGCTGCCTTGGCAGGTCGAGTGGTCATAGGCTGCAAAAATAGACTGACAATTTAAGATGTATTGGGTGATTATTACCTAGAAAAAAAGATATGCAACTGCGCGCAGTATTGATGGCTGGAGGTTCGGGGACACGGTTGAGACCCTTGACCTGTGAATTACCCAAACCAATGGTACCAGCGATCGATCGTCCGATCGCCGAGCATATTATTAACTTGCTCAGACGGCACCACATCACCGAAATAATTATCACCCTGCACTATTTACCGGAGGTAATTCAGAATTATTTTGGTGACGGTAGCGAGTTTGGGGTCAAAATTCACTATGCGATCGAAGCAGAACGCGCACTGGGGACAGCCGGATGTGTCAAAAATGTTGAGGAAATTCTGGGGGGCACATTTCTAGTTATTAGTGGCGATAGTCTCACTGATATCGATCTAACAAGTGCGATCGCATTTCACAAGGAAAAAGGTGCGAAAGCGACAATCATTTTGACGCAGATTGCTTATCCTGTTGACTTTGGGGTAGTAATCCTCGATGAAAATCAACGGATTCGGCGATTCCTGGAAAAACCCTCAGCGAGTGAAGTGTTCTCCGATGCCGTTAATACAGGTATATATATCCTCGAACCAGAAGTACTCGACTATCTGCATCCCGATACCGAAGCAGACTTTTCCCAAGATTTATTCCCCCAACTGTTGGCGCATGATGTGCCGATGTATGGCTATGTCGCCGATGGCTATTGGTGCGATATCGGTCAACTCGACACCTATCGAGAATCTCAATATGATGCACTGCGTGGCAAAGTTAAGCTAGATTGGCCATTTCCCGAAACCAGCCCAGGCATTTGGATTGGGGCGAATACATACATCGATCCGACAGCGGAAATCGAGGCTCCAGCCGTAATTGGTGCTAAC
>JANNDQ010000769.1:0-14032 GCA_031387965.1 Chamaesiphon sp. OTE_75_metabat_567 | reverse complement strand
TAAAGCCCGTGGTGTCCTGAGTGTAGCAGCAATTAAAGCGCCTAGCTTCGGCGATCGTCGCAAAGCAATGCTCCAAGATATCGCGATCCTGACAGGTGGGCAGATGATTTCCGAAGAAATCGGTTTGAGTCTAGACACGGCGACGATCGAAATGATGGGAACTGCAACTAAAATCACGATCGATAAGGAGAATACTACCATTGTTGCTAACAGTGGGAACAGTGCTGACCTGCAAAAACGGATCGCTCAACTCAAGCAACAGCTAGCTGATACTGACTCTGATTACGATCGGGAGAAGCTCCAAGAACGGATTGCTAAACTTGCTGGTGGAATCGCCGTGATCAAAGTCGGTGCTGCTACCGAAACCGAACTCAAAGATCGCAAACTGCGGATCGAAGATGCGCTCAACGCGACTAAAGCAGCCGTAGAAGAAGGGATCGTCGCTGGTGGTGGGACAACCCTAATCCACCTCGCGGATAAGATCGCTGAATTCAAGAATGCGCTCCCCGATGCTGAAGAAAGAATCGGCGCAGATATCGTCGCCAAAGCGCTCGAAGCCCCCCTCCGCCAAATTGCGAATAATGCAGGTGTCGAAGGCTCCGTCGTCGTCGAACAAGTTCGCGCTGCCGCTGATAATATCGGCTACAACGCGGCAACTGGCGTATTTGAAGATCTTCTCGCTGCTGGAATTGTCGATCCTGCCAAGGTTGTCCGTTCTTCGTTACAGAATGCGGTTTCGATCGCTGGTTTAGTCATCACTACCGAGGCTCTCGTCGTCGAGAAGCCCGAACCTAAGTCCGCTGCACCTGACATGGGTGGCATGGGCGGCATGGGCGGTATGGGCGGCATGGGTGGCATGGGCGGCATGGGAATGATGTAGTTCCCACCCAGGTTTAACTTGAAAAAATATAACCCCGACTTCTTCAAGAAGTCGGGGTTATTGCGTTAATGGACGTAATTCATAAATTGTCATTACTCCAATTAGTTTAACTAACGATAATTATTTCGCTTGTTCGATCGAGCGACTGGGAATTACAAGCTAGAAGCTAAATGTTGTTCGGATAGTACCAAGATATTGGGTAGGGTTAGCATTGTTGTGCTCTGGATTAAGCAGCATCAAAATACCTGGAGTAACAGTGATATTATCACTGAGTTTGTATTTGTAGAAAGCCTCTAGATGCAAACTAGTGTCATTGTCGCGCCGACCAGTAGGATTGGCAGCAGAGACTGCGAAACTATTAGTGGTGACTTTTGGTGGTACCCCAACGACAAATCCCAGCGTATTGCCTTTGGCACCGAAATCTCGTGCCGCTAGAGTCACCGCATAGTTCCAGATATCAGCCTTGCCAGAGATGGCTCCCTCTCGATTTGCACTAGTATAGCCTGCCCAGCCAGAGAGCACGAAGCTTTTTGATAAATCGACGCTGGCTAGAACCGAGTAATTATCAGCGGACACCTGCGTACCTGCACCAAATGGGGCATTGGCAAAACCACTACCTGTATTAGCTGACACACCGTTACCCGCAGAATGATAGGAACGGGCATAGATTAAGCCCAGATTCAAGCCATCACTGGGCTTAAATGCTAGTTGAGAGAAAATCACATTGGAACCATTAAACAAACCATTACTTGCGGCTGGGTTATTTACAGTTTCCACACCGCCAACTCTAGGCACAGCATAACCGAGTACAAAACCTAAATTAGGGCTGATTTTTTGATCTACAGATATCCCGGCACCCTCGTTGCTGAGCCGATAAACTGGATTGAAGCGACCAAACCTTGTAACTGAGCCAGTCCCAGCAGCTTGATGTTCGGGATTGAAGTTGTAGAAGTTGTCATTAAACTCACTCCCAACTGCTTCAACAAAGACTTTTGTTTGGGGCGAGAGGGGTAGTTGATACTGCAAGCGGTGGATACTGGTGGCATTCTCTTCGCTGCCTTCATATCCTAACCGTGTCATGTTGGTACCGGAAGGATTGGGGCCTGTACCGCCAATTGCAGCACCGAAGGAGTTAAGATTTCGGGACTGGAGCCTGACTAATAATAAATCTTTGCCAGTAAAGCTACTGCGAAAATTGAGCCGGACTCGATCGGCTAAAATTGTATTATTGTTAGTGAGTTTAGCACCTTGGGGTAAACCAGATGGGACGGCAACTCGATCGCCAGAGAGTCCATTTACGCCAATAATCACTTCCCCAACTAGTTTAGTAGTAGTTGAGAAACTTTGATCTTGGATTTTTTTAGTAGTAGCTTCGATCGTCTGGAGGCGAGTATCAACAGCCTGTAGCTCTGCGCCAAAAGCTTGAACTAGCTGTTTGAGCCTGTCGAGATCTTGTTGAGAGACTTCTGGCTCTAATGGGGCGGGAGGTGCAACTGGAGCAGGTTCTGGTGCTGGTGGGATAACTTCAGGTGCGACGACGGGTGGCGGTGTCACTACAGCTGGAGCTGGGACTACACGTCTTTTTTTTAGGGGTCTGCGCTGTTTTCGGGCGACGAGCTGTTCCATCGACTGGATACAGCCATTTAGACTAGTGGCAAATTCTTCACGAGATAGAGTCTGATTGCCGATGGGTGTATTATTGCTACAGCCATATCTGGTATTGAGAGCTTGAAGTGTCTGATAAGCCCAATCACCAGGCTTGATTTCGGTAGCTGCGGTGGCTTGCTCGACTTGTTCTGTAGTTGGCTCATTCCTAATATTGCTATCTAGAGCATCTTTAACTTTAAGTGGTGCCTGTTCCGGCAATTGATTAGCTGGTGCTGGAGATGTCCCAGCCACCCAGACAGCAACACTAATTAGGATTGATGCTAGAAGATTATTTGATAACAACTTGGTCATGTTATGGGTGCTTTGTCTTGTGCTGTAGTTTTAAGGCTGTTGAGTATAGCCAGCTACATAATATTGTGATCATCTTTTCATTTCTGCATAATATTTTACCGTTTGCGATCGACATTCATGTATCCACAGCCCTCACCAATCATCGAAAAAGGGGTAAAACCAAGCTGGCTTTACCCCTTCTTTCCTGTAATTTGGAGAGTGTAAACTCACTCTCCAAACTAATTAAAACTTGAACGTAGTCCGAATTGTGCCAACATACTCGGTTGGGTTAACACTACTGTGCTCAGGATTAGTGATCAACAATAAACCAGGCGTAATCGCAAGGTTGTCGCTCAACTTCATCTTATACAAAGCTTCAATGTGATATGAAGTGTCTCGGTTTTCAGCGCCAGCTGTCGTTACGAAAGTGGTAGTTACAGGTGCCGCAGCACCAACTTGAGTCCGCCGCGAATTGAGCTTTGGAGGAATACCAACAATAAAGGCTAGATTGTTACCCTTGCTGCCAAAATCAGGGAAAGCTAGCGACACAGCGTAATTGCTGATATTCGCAGTTCCAGTAGTAGCCGGAGCACTAGCTGGATTTTCACGCTGGGCATCGATAAAGCCTGCCCAACCAGAGATGACGAACCCAGGGCTGAGTTTGTAGGTAGCCAGTGCTGAATAGTGATTAGCAGTTGTGCCTACTGCACCAAATGGGCTATTAGCACCACCACTACCAGTTCCACCAGTAATTCCGCCTGCGCTAAAGGAACGAGCGTAGATAAGTCCCAAACCGAGATCCTTGCTGGGCAGGAAGCTTAGTTGAGTGATAATGGAGTTAGAACCATTGAATAGTCCAGCGCCGTTAATTGGGTTGGCAACAGTGTTACCGCCTGGAACTGCATAGCCGAGATCTAATTTGAGCTGATCGCTGAACTTATGATTCAGAGTCAGAGATGCACCATCACCACTGAGTCGATAAATAGGATTGAATCGACCAAACCGAGAAATCGAACCCTCTCCAGAACTGGCGAGGATCGGGTTGAACGTATACATGTTCTCATTGAACTCACTACCGATTGTCTCAGCAATGATTTTGGTGTCAGCACTGAGGGGGAAACTATATTGGAGCAGCGAGACACTTGTGTTGTTGTCGCTGTTGCCGTCATAACCCAGCTGGGTCATGTTTGTGCCTGTTACCGCAGAACCAAAGGCGATATTGTTGCGAGATTGTAGTCGTGTTCTGAGTCGATCTTTGCCAGTGAAGCTAGTATCAAAATTGAGACGAACGCGGTCAGTCAGGACATTTCCAGTTGTACCAGAAGTACCGATGCCAGCACCACGACCAGTATTGTAACCATTAATTCCAATGATTACTTCTCCAGCTAGTTTAGTGGTAGTCGAGAAGCTTTGATCTTGAAGCTTTTTAGTGCTAGCTTCGATCGTCTGAAGGCGAGTATCTACACCTTGCAGCTCAGCACCGAAGGATTGGACTAGTGCTTTGAGTCTGTCGAGATCCTGTTGAGAAACTGTTTCTTCAGGTGCATCGACTGGCTCTGGTGGCGCTGGTGGTGCCACTGGAGTGATTTGGGGTGGTGGTGAGACGACTTCAGGCGCTTGGGGAACGACTTCAGGTAATGGACGAGGAGCTATCGGCCTCTTTTTGATTGTTCTGCGAGGTTTTCTAGCGATTAGTTGCTCGATTGATTGAACGCAACCGTTGAGACTAGTTGCAAATTCTTCACGGGATACAGTCTTTTCACCTGAGAGTGCGCTAGGACAACCATATTTGGTACCCAATGCTTGGAGAGTTTGATATGCCCAGTCTTTAGGCTTGATCTCTGAAGCTTGGCTTGCTGTCTCGATCTGTTCAGCGCTTGGCGCAGAGATTGCTGTGGCAGTAAGGGAATTTGTGACGCGGATCGTTGCTGGGTCAGTTACGGAGGAAGTAGAGTTGGAATTAGGAGTGACTGGGATAGATTTACTAGGATTAGCTCCAGCCGGATGTGTACCAGCAATCCACACTGCGATCCCAACTAGGAGCGGTGATAAAAAATTCTTTGATAATAGATTTGTCATTTTAGTTGGTGTCTTTTCTCACACTGTGTTTTCACCACATCGGTATAGCAAGCTACATTTTGCGATGTTAGTTTTAATATTTTTGCACGGTATCAGCCAGTTTATGACCAAGTTTTGGTTAATACATATAAATTCTGATACATTTTCTCGATTCTCTGCCTGAATGACTGAGTGAAAGAGCGGATTGACTGGTTTAAATAACCAGTTGGATCTTGGGTACTCTAAATGGGAGTAGAGATATTACAGAATTTAGCTCTAATGTGCCAACCCAACCGACGATCTGCGGTAGATCTATGTTCCATCACCAAAAATCAGCTGCTTTGTCTAGCTCGGTCTGTTTTTTCATTAAAACTCTAAATTTAAGTTAAAATCCCAGTTGATCGGGTGACTATAATAATGACTATTGATGTTTATTCTGATGAAGCTGCTAGCTTCACGCCAGTATCCCAAGATTTAGATCCACAGGCTGAGATGGAACGCAATCAGTTTCACGCAGATCCAGAGAGTATCCTTGATGATGAAACAATTATCTGGAGATTTGCTCGTGGCAAAAAAAGACTGGTTGCCAATCACAATCTCCGCATTGACTATGCTCACAATTCATTACAATTATCGACACCAAGCAATGAATTAATTGCCATTCATAAGATTGCTGAAAAATTGCATTATGTCCTAATTAAAAAGGATAGTAAATACTCAAAGCTGATCCAAGATATTATCGCTGAGTGTCAGTTTATCCCGATCGATACCGCTACTGCCGAGCGAGGATTCATGCGCTATCAGAAGTATGAGATCCCACCGGGCTATAAACTCAGATATGAGTCAGCAGACGCGCTGTGGGAGACTTGGCAGACCGATCGACAACATTCGACAATCGGGTTACAATTAGATATCTTGATTTTGGCTCGATCGAAGTGGTATCGCGTCCAGCAAATGATCTGTACTGACGATCGGTTGGATCTTCAAACTCGATTGGGGTTGATTTCACTTGCTCGTAGAGATCGGATCGCCTGGATTGCGAAGTTAGGTGATATTTCAGTTCCACCTAATGTAGATTTAATCACCTATCAAAATACTTCCACTGGTGGAGCCGATAGTGATATTTTAGATAAAATTGTCTCTAAATTGGCAATCGAGGTTCCCGCAAATCAAGACCTCCATTTAGACTCTAGCGCTACTATGTCAGAATCAGCTTTTGGTCAATCTCATGACTCATCCTTACTGTATGACGAAGATCGTAGTAGTACTCTCACTAGTCATCCTGTCAGCCCGATTTCGGGAGAGCTTCGAGCTAGTGTACTAGATGTATTAGAAGACTACTTAGCACATGGTGAAACGATCGTCAGAACCGAAGTGGTTGCTGATGCTCAAGGTAATGTGATCAGTGAGAAAACTGTCAGCACTCATCGAGGTTGTCCGCGCTGGGCGATCGAGGCTATTATAAGTTGGAGTTAGTAGTTGATTGATACCCAGCCAGATGATTAAATTGCCCAAAAAGTTGATGTTGTTGGGATCGGGTGAATTGGGTAAGGAGTTGACGATCGCCGCACAGCGTCTGGGTAATCATGTCGTCGCAGTCGATCGATATGCTCATGCTCCAGCGATGCAGGTTGCGGATGAGTATGAGGTGATCTCGATGTTGAGTGGAGACGATCTAGAGCGAGTTGTCGCTAAGCATCAGCCCGACTATATTATTCCAGAAATCGAAGCGATTAGAACTGAAAAATTAGCAGAATTTGAGCAGCGCGGAATTACGGTCATTCCTACTGCCAAGGCTACTCACTATACGATGAATCGCGATCGGATTCGGGAACTCGCTCACGCAGAATTAGGGGTACGCACAGCAAAATATCTCTATGCTGATACTCTGGCTGAATTAGAAATTGGTGCGATGAGGATTGGTTTTCCAAATGTGATCAAACCAGTCATGTCTTCATCTGGCAAAGGGCAATCAGTGGTTCAGAATTTTGACGAACTCGAAGCCGCATGGGAATACGCAATTGCTGGTTCTAGAGGAGACAGTCAAAAGGTAATTATCGAAGAATTTATCGATTTTGAGATCGAAATTACGCTATTAACCATTAAACAATGGAATGCACCGACGATCTTTTGTCCTCCCATCGGACATCGCCAAGAACGCGGCGACTATCAAGAATCTTGGCAGCCCGCCGAAATTACTCCTGCCCAAATTTTAGCCGCCCAAGCAATTGCCACCAAAGTTACTGATGCACTAGGCGGAGCTGGCATCTTTGGAGTAGAATTTTTTATCACTGCCGATGAAGTGATTTTTTCGGAACTATCGCCCCGCCCCCACGATACGGGAATGGTGACGTTAATATCTCAAAATCTCAATGAATTTGAGCTACATCTGCGCGCAGTTTTAGGTTTACCGATTCCGAATATCATCCAGTATGCTCCAGCCGCTAGTGCGGTGATTTTAGCAAGCACAGATTCTGATTCAATCTACTTCACCGGAGTAGAGCAAGCGCTAAATGAACCTGATGTAGATTTGCGCTTATTTGGTAAGCCCGATTCTCGCCCCTATCGGCGGATGGGTGTCACTCTAGCAAAGGCAGAAACAACTCAATTAGCCCGCGCTAAGGCTGTTAAAGCTGCTAATCAAATTACAATTGTCGATCGATAACCAGGTAGAGAAGTGTTTTTATTCCTGTCAAAACTCATCCCGCTATTTTTTTATCCGATGGGGATGACCTGTCTATTGTTATCTGTAGCGTTAATATTATTGTGGATAAAATCAAAGTGGACTCCGGTAGCAATTGGGTTAGCTCTAGCAGTTTTATTGCTCAGTGGTAATACTTGGACTAGTAACTGGCTAGCCCAATCTTTAGAGTGGCAAAATATTCCTCAAACTGAATTACCGACTGCGGATGCGATCGTCGTATTGGGTGGCGGAATTAGACCTCAAGCCTATCCCCGTCCTGATGTAGATTTTGCAGATGCGGGGGACAGAGTTTGGTATGGTGCTAGTCTATATCGTGCGGGCAAAGCGCCAAAAATCATCGTCAGTGGGGGGAGAATCGCCTGGAAGGGTGGTGGTAATCCTGAGTCAGAGGATTTGACTAAATTGCTAATTACAATGGGCGTGCCGGAGGTAGACATCATTCCTGAATCAAACTCTTTGAACACACGCGAGAATGCAGTTAATGTTCAAAAAATATTGAAAGCGGAGAATTTTAAAAGTATTTTACTCGTTACCTCCGCCATACACATGCCGCGATCGATGGCAATTTTTAGACGGCTGGGAATTCAAGCGATCGCTGCACCAACTGATTACAGAATTTCTCAATTAGAATTAGACCAACCAAATCGTCAAACTGAAGCAGCTATTTTGAGCTTTATACCCAATGAAGAGTGCTTCTTTTTGACTACCCAAGCAATCAGAGAATACATCGGACTATATGTTTACAAATTACGCGGGTGGGCGTAAGTTTTAAATTAATGGAGAATGGAGAATTAAGAATTGGGTTTTCTTGGTGCGCTGTCTTGACCCAAACATATGGATCGGGAACCTCCGCGTGATTTGGGGCGCTCAATCTGGAGGGAACCTCCAGATTGAGCGCATTTTCAATTCTCAATTATTTTGACTGAACCCAGACTGAGACTGAGCCACCATTGCAGCGGAAATCTGCCCAGCCATCATCATTGGTGGTGATTGGCTCTTTGACATGCTCGGTGATGTCGATGTAGGTGCAGTTTGGATGGCCGATTTCCATTGATTTGCTACCGCCTTCACCGTTGGTGAGGACTACAGCCATTCCACCCGGATGCTCTTCGTCGCCCATTCTGGTCCAGCCGATCGTGCTGGGATGATCGAAGTAGTCTCGTTGTTCACCATAGGCGTAGTTTTTTCTGGCATCGAGGAATTTATCAATCAAGAATTGATGGCAGTCCATCCAGATTTCATACTCTTCGCCGTCTTTGGTGTCTTTGTAGTGTGCGCCATAATAGTCACCGTAAAAGATGCAGGGATATCCGGCTTCGCGCAGTAGTATTAGGGCGTAGGCAAGGGGTTTAAACCACGGTTCGACGATCGATTCGAGGGACTGGAGTGGCTGGGAGTCGTGATTTTCGACCAGGGTAACAGCGAGGGCTGGCTGATGCTGGACGAGGGTATTATCGAAGATTTTGGTCAGATCGTAAGTTTCGCCTGCTTGACTGGCAACGTGGAAATTGTAGTGGAGCGGTGCATCAAATAGGCTGACTTTACCTTCGGTAGTTTCGATAAAGCTGTGCAGGGCATCGACTTCATAAGACCAATATTCACCGACGGCAAATAGATCCTGTTTAGCATACTGGCGCATGTGTTCCATCCATTCCTGGAAGAAGTTGGCGGAGACATGTTTGACAGCATCAAACCGAAAGCCGTCTACGTCGGTAGTGTCCTGATGCCACTCGCCCCAGTATTTGAGTTCGCCGACTACTTCGGGGTTTTCCATATCTAGATCGCAGCCCATTAGGTAGTCAAAGTTGCCTTTTTCGAGGTCAACATTTTCGTCAAAAGATTTGCCTTTGAGCAGATAGACGGCTGATTCGCCTTCGTTGTTGGCATTGTAATCGATCGCGTCAAAATGCCACCAGTGCCATTCCATGGTGGAGTATTTGCCAGCTCTGCCTGGGAATGTAAAGTGTGTCCAAGCTTTAATCTTTTGATATTCACCGATTGGAGCGTTGCGGTTCTCCATGTCAAATGGGGTAGCTTCGACTTCTTCAGCTTCATCTGCACCCAGTTTGTGATTGAATACCAAATCGGCATAGACCCGAATCCCAGCTTGTTTGGCTGTCTTGATCGCGTGGACATACTCGTCCTTGGTGCCGTACTTAGTTCGCACTGAGCCTTTTTGGTCGAACTCACCCAAGTCGAAGATGTCGTATACGCCATAACCCACATCCATCCCACCACCCGTTCCTTTGTAGGCTGGTGGTAGCCAAAGCGACGTGATGCCAGCTTTTGCTAATTCACTCGCTTTTTCCGCCACCTGATTCCACAGACTACCATCGTCGGGAGAATACCAGTGAAAGTACTGCATCATTACACCGTTAGGGTCAGACATAATTATTTTCCTATGTAGAAGGGGTTAATAGCCAGATCGGAATAGAGCTATGGTATATCTAATTTTCCACGGATTTATAGCGATCTGTCTATCTGGCATTTGGAGCATTTCTTCAGTTCTAAAAAATAATTAATCTCTATCGATTGGCTGAGTAAATAGCCTGTCAAAATCTCTCTAAAGAGAGAGAACATCTCGATCTTTGCTCATCCTAACTACTAAGTAATAATTGCAGCAAAAAGATTGTTAATGATGTTTATAGCCTACAGAGCGATTCTCTTGATTACCTAGGTTACGCTACGCGAACAGTCCGCAGTGTGATCGATCGAAGTAGATCGTTCAAGGTAGCGCTTGCTTATATACCTATCGATAGATGTATTTATTTTTACACGTCAGGTATTATTATTTCGTAATCAAAAAGATTACGCCTAGGTAGATGTGATTCTCTTGCAAAGAGGCTCCGCTAACGCAAAATCGGTTTAACGATCTTTTTTTGTCGATCGACAGATCCAGGTTGAAACTAGCTGCGTATACCTAAATAATCGGTCTTTAAGAGGATTAAAATGGCAGCAATTAATGGTACAGACGGCGATGATCTGATTTTTAGTGGTCTCGGCGGCAATACGCTTACGGGTGGTAAGGGCAAAGATTTGTTTGTTTTATCAGCAGTTGTTCTCCCCACCAGCCCGAATACAATTACGGACTTCGCACCGCTAGATGACAGCATCCAGGTTGATTTGCCTAGTGGGAGTAAAGACACAGACCTGACTACGGCGCAAGCTGGTAAAGATGCCACCATTAGCTTTGGTGGTACCCAACTGGCGATCGTCCAGAACACATTAGTAGCAGATCTAGCAGATATTGTGGGCGTGAGCAGTGGCAACATCACACCTACCGAAACATTTACACCACCAGCCGAGCCAGCACCTACTGTTGCACCACCAGTTGCGGGAATTAGTATCGATAAAAATCTACTTACCTTCGATGCGGCAGCCGTAGGGTTTGGGATTAGTGCTGTTAGTCAGAAAGCAGGTACTAAAGTTAATGAGATTGGTGTATTTGCGATCGATGATGCGACAGGTAAAATTGGTGGGATCTCGCCTGGTGCCGCAGGTTATCTCAAAGCAGTAGCAGATGCTGCTCGACCGATCTTCACTAGTTTAGGCGGAAGTTTCTTTAGAACTACCAAGCGAGAAGTTGCCTTAGATCCGAACAAATCATACCAGTTTTTCCAAATTAAAGATGGCTCGATCGCTGATTTTCAGCAGCAGATTGCTGATGGTAAAACACCAGCTAATATTTCATTCGCGCTAGCTGATGCTGGTGGAAATAGTCCGATTAAAGTTACTAATAATAGTACTAATAATGGCTATAAAGTATCAGTTAATAACGATGAGCTAGTACTGAATGTTGTCCAGCTTGATGGTGAGATGGCGAGTGCCCCAATCGGTAGCAAATCTCAAGGTTTAGCCCAAGGACGGACGATCGATCTTACTGGCTCTACAGGTATATTCAAAGCCGATCTTACAACGACAAGTTCGGCAGCTTTTAACAATAGTGTTGGCTTTTACGCAGTTGAAGATGCGATCGGCACAATTAAACTTGCTAATGGTAGCTTATTGAAACCAGGTGATGTTAACTATGCCGTCGAAGCAATTAAAAGCGCGGTATTACAAGCAGGTAAAACCGATAGCAAACTCAATCAAGATATTGTTGGCGGCAAAATCTACGCACCCGTTGTCGTTGCTCAAGGTTCATTCAATGATTTTGTGAGCAAAAACCCCACAAATGGTGGTGGTGCAAATGAAATTCATGCTTACTTTAATTATCTCGGTGCCAACACAGACAAAACCGATCATTTCCGCCTACTTGGTAACAACACCTTTGGAGTCGAGGATCAGTTTGGTGGCGGCGATCGAGATTTCAATGATTTAGTCATCAATCTCAATGTTAAAACCGCGTAAGAGGATGTTTGGAGAGTTATTTTTGATGTTCGTAGTTGGTATGAATCCCCCTAAATCCCCCTTAAAAAGGGGGACTTTGACTAGATCTTAGCCCCCTTTTTAAGGGGGTTTGGGGGATTCTCTAGGATCTAAGTAGCAAACTATACTTTTTAAACCGCCTAAGAGATCCAGCAGAAAACTAGCGACGTATAACTATTCAGGTTAACAAGTCGATCTTCTTAATCATTTACCCACAACTAAACATATATGGCACTTTCAACTTCTATCTTCAAGTCACTAAACTTGAAAAAATCCCTAATTATTGGGGGAGTTTCGATCGCCGCATTACTGAGCGCGGTTATTTTGCCTCAATATCTGATCGCCTCCGATCATGATGATGGTGAATACGATGGCAAAGGTCGCAGCTTAAACTTGACTGACTTATACGCATTTCGTGAAAAAGATCAAAATCAGGGCGCAGCTGATGGTGATTTGGTACTAATCATGAATAGTAATCCAAGATCGATCGCCCGTCAGCAGTACTTTTTTAGTACCAATGCTCGGTATGAATTCAAACTCACTCGCGTCGCTGATAAAGAAGCTACTCCCACGGGACAGGAAGATGTCACCCTCCGATTTGAATTTGCACCACCGAACGATCGTAACCAGCAGCAAATCAGATTTACCGTGATCAAAGATGGTAAGGAAACCTCCGCCACCAATCTTCGCACCACAGCGATTAATGAAAGACCAGCAGTCAATCAATTGGCAGCTAACGGCTCCAAACTTGCGGTTTTTGCGGGACTTCGGGAAGATCCCTTCGTCTTTGATGTGGAACAATTCTTCCGCGTTCGGGCGGGTGCTCTAGGTATAGGGCCAGCCGTAGGCTTCCGTCCAGCCAATCAAGCAGCGGACTCATTTAAGGGCTTCAATGTTAATACGATCGCCGTGCGGGTGCCCCAGAAATTCCTCCAAGGCGAGACTGGTACCACCACTTATGATATCTGGCAGACAATCTCGCTCCGAGATCCGAGTGGCAAATACCAGCAAGTAGAACGCCTAGCTCGTCCAGCAATTAACGAAGGTTTAATCGTCAGCAACAACTTACTCAACATTTTCAATAGTGTTCCGCCTACGGCTGATACCAGCCCAGCAGCGGCACCAATTGGCACAGAAGCTGTCCGCACCCTCAAAGCATTAGGTAACAGCGATGAACGCACTAATGCTCTATTGGGCGCATTCTTGCCCGACGTAATGCGAATCGATACCACTGGCGCTAGTGGCTATGCCAATGCGCTCAATGCCAAAGGCAGTCCAATTCGCGGACGGATGATCAAGGATGATGTAATCGACATCACCCTGAGCGTCCTAACCAACGGCGCGATCAAAGGCGATAACGCTTCTTACGAAGGTACTGGCAGTAATGCCGCTCAAGGACACAAGCCGTTGGAAGCTAACTTTCCCTACTTAGCACTGCCAAATTAGCTAGTTGGCGGCATGGGATCTCTATTAAGATCGAAATCCTGTGTTACCCCCCAGCCCTCCCCTTTCCAAGGCAGGGCTGATCTATCTGATCGAGAAAAATCTATCTGTAGGTTGGGTTGAGCAAGGCGTTGGCGAAGCCTTGCGGAACGCATTAAACCAACATCCGCACAATTGATTGTTGAGTGTGTTGGGTTTCGAGGCTCAACCCAACCTACAATTTTTTCCTTTCTTCAATAGATCGACCCTGCCTTGTAATGGGGAGGGCTGGGGTGGGGTAAAGATCTCCGCAGCAAATCGAATAAACTCGATCTGTAGCAATCTTCCCACCTGAAAACATGATCAAATCAACGCTGGAATTCCCCGCTCCTGAAAATAACTATCAGCAAGAGCATGTCCTAATAATGCTCGAAAACTTAAAGCGGTGGACAGGGCAAGATCTGATCAAACAGTATGAATTTTCATTAGATAAATTAGGTGAGCAAGTATTTAATGCTAACTTCTACATTTTAAGTCACGATCATACAGCCGATCCGATTCTGACTTATGGAAACGATCGAGTCTTACAGCAATGGGAGATTTCTTGGGCAGAATTAACAACGATGTATTCTAGAAACACTGCTAAACCAGTCGATCGATCT
>JANNDQ010000722.1:0-6191 GCA_031387965.1 Chamaesiphon sp. OTE_75_metabat_567 | reverse complement strand
CATCTCCAGCAGGGAGATGTTTCACCCCTGGATCTGGGCGTACAGTCGCGATTATCGATTACCGAGGTGATGAGTTTATATCAAAATTCTCGATCCTCATGTTAGACTCAGCTCTCACTCTCGCGCCAACTTACTGGTACACAGGCTTTTGTCCCCACACTAACCAATTATTAAAATTACCTCGGACGCAGGCAGTCGAGGAGATCGCCCGAAATCTGATGCTGGAATTAGCACAGGACGATCGCTACAGTCGAGAGGGTAAGATGTATGGTGTATTGCTGGTAGAGACAACTACTAGCGAATACGAGACGATCGCGGCTTTTTCAGGACTATTAAATGGTGAAGCTATTGTTGATGGCTGGGTACCGCCAATTTCTGGGCGCGATCAAGTAGCGATCGATGAAGCTGCTACGCTGAAGGATCTAGCAGTAATGAAGGCGGAATTAGAATTAATAGACTCAGAGCGAGTACCTGTTCGCGCCCAATATCAACTGCTTGCGGCAGAATTTGTCAACCGACTGAGAGAACTGGCGATCGAGCACCGGCACCGCAAGCTATCCCGCCAAGAACAGCGAGAACAAGCCGAGTCGAATCTCAGCGGCGCAGCATTAACCACTGTCCTCGCCCAAATCACCGCTGCAAGCTACCAGGACGGACGAGAACGCCGTCAGCTCAAACAAGAGCGGGATGCAATTTTACATCCGCTCCAGGCGATTTTAGCCCAGGCTGACGATCGAATCCTCACATTAAAGCAACAGCGGAAGATCCGATCAAGACAACTTCAGTCCCAAATGCACGATGCCTATCGGTTGATGAACTTTTTAGGCACATCCAGTTCACTGAGGCAATTAATGCCTGGGGGTATTCCCACTGGGACGGGGGATTGTTGTGCTCCGAAATTACTCCACTATGCGGCTACCCATCAGCTCAAACCGATCGCAATGGCAGAATTTTGGTGGGGAGCAAATAGTAAGGATAAGTGTCAGGGGGAATTTTATCCGGCTTGTGAGGATCGGTGTCAGCCGTTGATGGGATTTATGTTGGCGGGTTTGTCATCACCGCTGGCTAACTTGGAAATTATTTATGAGGATGAATATCTGATTGCTGTCGATAAGCCTGCGGGATTATTGTCTGTGCCTGGGCGAACGATCGATCTACAAGATAGTGTCCTGACTCGGCTGCGGCAAATATATCCAGAAATTTATGCTGTCCATCGGCTTGATCGAGATACTTCGGGAATATTGCTGTTTGGGCGAGCTAAACTGGTTGAACAACAGTTGCGACGACAGTTTGAAGATCGCCAAATACACAAAATTTATCAGGCGATCTTGGGTCGGAGAATTGAAGTTGAGTCAGGATCGATCGATCTACCACTGTGGGGAGATCCAGTCGATCGACCCCGCCAAAGAGTAAACTTCAATCTAGGCAAACCCAGTCAGACTAAGTTTCAGGCGTTGGGTGAAATAAATGGCTACACACGCATTGAGTTTATCCCCGTCACGGGACGAACACATCAGCTTCGCGTCCATGCCGCTGATCCGCAAGGGCTAGGTGTAGCGATTTTGGGCGACAGGCTTTATGGATGTCAAGCAAATGTAGAACGATTGCATCTCCATGCAAAAGAACTCAGCTTTATACATCCGCACACATCGAAGCGAATTTTGCTTCAAACGCGCTGCCCATTTTGAACCTAATATCTACCAAGAAACTCGACTTTTCTAAAAAGCCTTTGTTTCTGTCCCACAATCTAACCACCATCCACTATCCACTATCCACCATTCACCATTCACCATCCCCTAATTCTGTTAGAGTGAGATCTGAGAAATTCAAGGATTGTAAACCCAGCATGGCAGAAACTATATTTTTTAATGCCCTTCGTGCCGCGATCGATGAAGAGATGGCACGGGATTCAGCGGTATATATCATGGGTGAAGATGTCGGACATTACGGCGGTTCCTACAAAGTAACTAAAGATCTTCATAAAAAATATGGAGATTTGCGTGTATTGGACACCCCGATCGCCGAGAATAGTTTTGTCGGGATGGCGATCGGTTCGGCAATGACCGGATTGCGGCCGATTATTGAAGGGATGAATATGGGCTTTTTGCTCCTTGCCTTCAATCAGATTTCCAATAATGCCGGGATGTTGCGGTATACCTCTGGTGGTAATTTTACGATTCCCCTGGTGATTCGTGGGCCTGGGGGTGTGGGTGGACAATTGGGCGCAGAACACTCTCAACGATTGGAAGCATATTTCCAAGCTGTACCCGGATTGAAAATCGTCGCTTGTTCGACTCCCCGCAATGCCAAAGGACTACTCAAAGCAGCAATTAGAGACGAGAATCCCGTCCTATTCTTTGAGCATGTGATGCTCTACAACCTCAAGGAAGACTTGCCAGATGATGAATATGTACTCCCCTTGGACAAGGCAGAAATCGTTCGTCCTGGCGAAGATGTCACCATCCTGACTTACTCACGGATGCGCCACCACTGTACCCAGGCGATGACAATTTTAGAGAAAAAAGGATCTGATTGCGATCCAGAAATTATCGATCTGATTTCACTCAAACCGTTAGATCTAGAGACAATTGGGGCATCAATTAAGAAGACCCACAAAGTAATCATCGTCGAAGAGTGTATGCGCACAGGTGGAATTGGCGCAGAGCTAGCTGCTTCGATTAGCGATCATTTCTTTGATGAGTTGGATGCTCCGGTGTTGCGGATGTCGTCAGAAGATATTCCGACACCTTACAATGGAAAGCTCCAGTACCTAACGATCGTCCAACCACCCCAAATTGCCGACGCGATCGAAAAAATGGTTGATGGCAAGCTGTAAACAGACTGTGGGAGGTAACAATGAGCTAATTAACTTGAGATTTCTTCCCAGCTTACAGCAGTACAAGCAGAGGTTAAGACATCACAATGATTGTAATTGTTGCTGATGATTCAAAGTCCACCGTTGTGGACTGAGAGTGTATCTTGACATACCTACATAGTGCTTTAGCTTCTTAACTAACATTAGATTTTCAGACTTGTCGTGCAAAAACAGCTAGCTATTTCTATAAGGTTAATCATCGCCCCTGTTATGGCTATGCTGGCACTAGCAAGTTGTATCCCAGCGAAAAGTAGTCTGGATACTCAAGGTGGTTCTCGGCTAGTTATTCAGCTAAGACCAACTAAAGAGCATCCAGCTATCAGTAAATCAGATCTTGATACTGTTAAAAAGACCATCGAAAGTCGAATTAGTGCTTTAGGTGTCTCATCAGTAACTACTGCAATTGCTGGAAACGATCGCATCACACTCGAACTAGTAGGTGTCAGAGATCCACAACGAGCAGAGCGAGTGCTTGGCGGTAATGCTCAGATCGAATTTCGTGAGCAAAAAGCTGGGACGGAAGGACAATTAGCGGCAGAGATGAAGATTCTCAACGAGGTACAAGTTAGCCAAGCAACCCTCAAAAAGTCTCAAAATCAGCAGTCGATCACAACTAATCAAGTTGTGATCGAGAAACAATACACTGAGATTAGCAAACTATTCAACAAAGCTGTAATTACGGGCAAGCAGATCAAAAATGCCAACCCAGAACCATTATCTTCGCCCAGACGTTGGTCAATCTTGCCACGACCTGAACCCCCATCAAACCAATCCTGGAACATTGCAATTGAATTCGATCCTCTTGGTGGTGATGCGTTTGCTCAACTGACCAAGAAATTAGCTGGGACGGGTCGATCAATCGGTGTCTTTATCGATCGTGTTCCAGTTAGCACCCCTACTGTTGGCGCTCAATTTGCAGCAACTGGGATTACTGGTGGCAAAGCAGTAATTACAGGTAACTTTAGTGCTGAAACTGCAAATGATTTGGCGATCCAACTTGGGAGTGGCGCTTTCCCTGTGCCGATCGAAATCATCGAAAACCGGAAAATTCCACCGAAATAAAGCTACTAAAGTAAACACGTTCCCCGATCGCATTAAAATAGCTAAACTTTTAAAAATATTATGCAAAAACAGCGAGTTATCTTAGGCTTAATTATAGTCCTACTCATCGCTGCGATTACCCTACTAGTCAACAAGCCAACCCGGTTAGGACTAGATTTACAAGGCGGATCGCAACTAACTATTCAGATTGAAAAAACCGTCGAGCATCCGGTAATTACGCCAGATGATCTCGAAGCTGTTCAAAAGGTGATCGAAAATCGGATTAACGGTTTAGGTGTATCCGAAGCAATGATCCAGTCGGCCAATGGCGATAAAGTCCTGGTGCAATTACCTGGGGTTAAAGATCCCAAACAAGCAGAACGAGTACTTGGTGGTACTGCCCAG
Source organism: Chamaesiphon sp. OTE_75_metabat_567 (assembly GCA_031387965.1). GTDB lineage: Bacteria > Cyanobacteriota > Cyanobacteriia > Cyanobacteriales > Chamaesiphonaceae > Chamaesiphon. Next base: position 1,870 of record JANNDQ010000722.1, on the reverse strand, counting down.
CTCGAATTTCGCGAACAAAAAGCAGGTACAGAAGGTAAATTTACCGTCGAAATGGCACTGCTGCGAGATGCACAAGCTAAACAAAAAATCCTACTCAAAACTAAATCCACTGACGAAAAAGCGATCGCCGCAGTTCAAGCTACGATCGAAAAACAATATACTGAGGTTGGCAAATTATTTGATAAAGCAGTTATCAGTGGTAAGCAGCTCATCAAAGCTGATCCAGTACCAGTAGCTGCTGACAATTGGCACGTAGCCATAGAATTTGACAATGCTGGGGGCGAAGCTTTTGCCAAAATGACTAAAAGTCTCGCTGGAACTGGTCGCTCAATCGGTGTCTTCCTCGATAAAGATCCGATTAGCACTCCAGTCGTAGATGTTAAACTTGCTGGCACAGGCATTACAGGTGGTCGGGCAGTGATTGAAGGAAACTTTACCGCTGCCACTGCCCAAGATTTGGTTGTCCAATTCCGAGGTGGCTCACTGCCAGTACCAATCAAAATTATCGGCAACAATACAGTCGGCGCAACCCTTGGACGAGATAGCGTTCAGAGCAGCATCTATGCTGGGTTGGGCGGGTTGCTGCTAGTTGCAATATTCATGGGCGTGTACTATCGAGTACCTGGGCTTGTAGCGGATCTTGCTTTGATTATTTATACGATTCTTTCTTTAGCAGCTTTTAATATTCTGGATGTAACCTTGACACTGCCAGGGATTGCCGGATTTATTCTGAGTATCGGCATGGCTGTAGATGCCAACGTCCTGATCTTTGAGCGGACGCGGGAAGAGCTACAAACGGGTAAAACTTTGTACAAGTCAGTAGAAGCGGGTTTTCATCGGGCTTTTGATAGTATTCTGGACAGTCATGTCACGACGTTGATTTCCTGTGGCGCGCTGTTTTTTCTCGGTTCAGGATTAGTTAAAGGATATGCCGTAACTCTGGCTGTTGGGGTGGCAATTAGTTTATTTACTTCCCTCACCTGCACTCGGACATTTCTACTGTTATTGGTATTGGGCTTCCCAGCTCTGCGTCAGCGAACCCAATTATTTGCTCCAAAGGTACCTAGTTTAGTCACCAAGTAATAAATCTAGAGTTCAGTTATTTCTAAAATAGATCGTTCCTTAAATTTAGCTGGTGGGCACTGCCCACCCTACTCATGAAAAAATTTAGTGTTACTAAGCAGCGAAAATGGTGGTGGATGTTATCCAGCATCTTGATTATCATCGGAACCATCTCGATGATCTTGTCGTGGACAAATCCAGCGATCCAATCGCCGTTACGGAGAGGATTAGACTTTACAGGTGGATCAAAGTTGCAGTATGAACTAGACTGTAAAGTCACTAATAATTGCAAACCAATTGATATCGTCGCTGTGCGAGAAATAGTTGCTAGTCAGGGGATTAAAGATGCCGTGATTCAGGTCGTAGGTGAGAATTCTACTGGATTATCGATCGCGACTAAGTATCTGGAAACTGATGAAATCGATAAATTAGAAGCTGTTCTAGGTCAAAAAATTGGTGCGTTAGATAAGGAAAAACGCAATGCTTTCAGAGTAGGTTCAACCCTGGGACAAGAGCTATTTAAAAATGGTTTAATCGCAATTGTTCTATCATTCGGTTTGATTTTATTATATCTAACCTTTAGATTCAAATTTGACTACGCTTTCTTTGCCTTTGCTGCTCTCTTTCATGATGTCTTAATCACCATGGGCGTTTTCTCAGTACTAGGTTTAGTCGGCGGTGTCGAAATTGATAGTTTATTTGTAGTTGCACTCCTAACAATCATCGGGTTTTCAGTCAACGATACGGTGGTGATTTATGATCGCATCCGTGAAGTGATCAGTATCAATCCCGATCAAGACATCGATCA
>JANNDQ010000688.1:0-2474 GCA_031387965.1 Chamaesiphon sp. OTE_75_metabat_567 | reverse complement strand
TATGGCTTATTCAGCCAAGTATGCGTCTGCTTATTATGGCCCATTCCGCGATGCCTTGGACTCTGCTCCAAAATTTGGCGACAAGAAAACGTACCAAATGGACCCAGCCAATGCCCGTGAAGCTCTAACTGAAATCGAACTAGATATCGCTGAAGGTGCTGATATTGTGATGGTCAAGCCAGCTCTGGCATATCTGGATATCATTCACCAAGTTAAGGCAAATTGCAACTCTCCAGTTGCAGCTTATAATGTTAGTGGTGAATACTCGATGATCAAAGCTGCTGCTCAATTAGGCTGGATCGATGAGAAAAAGATCGTGATGGAAACACTATTGAGTATCAAGCGGGCTGGTGCAGATCTGATTTTGACCTATTTTGCCAAGGATGTTGCACTAATGTTGCAAAATAAATAGAGAAGTAAATTTGGTGGTTCAGTCTCGGTTAATAGCAACCGAGACTGAATGTGTAAATCTTAACCATAAAAATGGGAATAATGAATAACAATCGGCAAATATCAAACAGTTACTCCCAACCACTATCTACTAGCCACTAATCCAAAATATGGCAGCGACAAATTTTCGGGACTATTACGCGCTCTTAGGAATAAACAAAAACGCCAGCGCAGATGATATCAAGAAAGCGTATCGGCGACTAGCGCGTAAATATCATCCAGATCTCAATCCAGGAGATAAAGCCGCTGAAGCAAAATTCAAAGAAATTACCGAAGCAAATGAAGTGCTCTCGGATGTCGATAAGCGCAGTCAATACGACAAGTTTGGTCAATACTGGAAGCAATCTGAGCAACCCAAATCTAACACTCGATCGACAGTTAATAACCCAAACTCCAGCAGCACTAAAGATGTTGATTTTGGTCAGTACAACAACTTTGATGATTTTGTCAATGAGTTATTAGGTCGATTTAATAGTCCTAATCCTGTTAACTCAAAGCCTGCTGGGGCTAGATCGACAAACCCAAAAAGTCAGCCTGATAGCAGCTCCAGCGCAAATCCTAACACGAGCAATTCTACCAGTATCGGCGGCGATCGCGAAGCAACAATCACTCTCTCCCTCACCGAAGCTTTTAAGGGTGTTGAAAAAAGTTTTAATCTGGGTACTGAAACGATTAAAGTGCGAATTCCTGGCGGTGCTAAAGCTGGTAGTCGAATTCGAGTCCGTGGCAAAGGTAATGTCAGTACCTACAGCAAACAGCGCGGTGACTTATATCTCACCGTCGAACTCCAAGCCCATCCCTTCTTTCGACTCGATGGCGAACAACTGATCTGTGAAGTCCCCGTTACCCCCGATGAGGCTGTTCTGGGTGCCCAAATTGAAATTCCCACACCCGATGGGATGGTCACTGTTAATGTACCTGCTGGCGTGCGATCGGGTCAATCCCTCCGGCTCCGTGGTAAAGGCTGGGCAAATCCTCGCGGCGAACGTGGTGATCAATTAGCCAAAATTATCATCGCTACTCCCAAAAATATCAGTGTAGCTGAACGCGAACTCTACGAAAAGATTCGGGCTGCCCGTACCTTAAATCCGCGTAATCACTTTACGCAAGTCGTTCTCTAGGCTTTGGGGTTGAGGTTGTAATTTAGTTAACTGTCAAGTCGATGAGTATTAGAATCTATGGCAATCGAGAGCTAAAAACGTTGCCAGGATTGGAAACTAGACCGACATCTGCTCGCGTGCGGCAGGCTGTCTTTAATATTTGGCAGGGATCTATCTCTGGTTGTCGCTGGTTGGATCTGTGTAGCGGTAGTGGTGCAATGGGTGCGGAAGCTCTCTGTCGAGATGCAAGTCTGGTGGTGGGGATTGAGCGATCGAGTGCAGCTTGTGATATTGTCGAGCAAAATTGGCTCAAAGTTGGTGGTACATCCTGCAAGTTTCAAATTTTGCGCGGCGATGTAGTTAAAAGGCTAGCCGATCTAGCAGGACAACAATTCGATCGAATTTACTTCGATCCGCCCTATGCTGGTGACTTATACGCAGCGGTTTTAGCAGAGATCGATCGACACCAGCTATTGGCAAGTCTGGGCGAACTGGCGGTAGAACACAGTCCCGATCCAAATATTAGCAGTCTACCCGCACAGCTGAATACCCTCGAACTGTGTCGTCACAAGGAATATGGCAATACAGCGATTTCTTTTTATAGCAGTACGGGCTAAGGTTATGACACTACAACGATTGTTCGCGTTGGCAGAGGCTCCGCCAACGCGAACGCGGACTAAAACTTGTCCTAAATGCTTTGGTAGTGTTATACCTACTACTTGGCGTGTAAACCACATTCTTTCTGAGTAGCTTCCTCCCACCACCAGCGACCCTCGCGTTCATGCTGCTGGGGCAGCGTTGGCTTGGTACAGGGTTCACAACCGATACTGATAAAGCCGCGTTCGTGGAGTAAGTTGTAGGGTACTTCCAGCGCGCGAATATATGTCCACACATCCGCAGATGACCAGTTAGCAAGGGGGTTAA
>JANNDQ010000668.1:0-6402 GCA_031387965.1 Chamaesiphon sp. OTE_75_metabat_567 | reverse complement strand
TATGGCTTGCGATCGGAAATTGCCAGTTTTGCGCTACCTTTAGGTACAGCTTTAAAGCGTGATGGCGCAACAATTTTACAGGGATTTAATGCCATTTTTATTGCCCAAATCTATCATGTGCCCCTGACACCATCATTATTATTCACGATCGGACTGAGTAGCTTTCTGGTTTCTTTTAGTACGCCTGGGGTGCCTGGTTCAGCACTGATTACGATGGCAACGGTGCTATCTGCGGCAGGATTGCCGTTAGAGGGGATTGCGATTGTCGCGGGAATCGATCGATTAACTGATGGTTTCAAGACGGTGTTAAACGTGATTGGCAACAGCAGCAATGCGATCCTGCTCAGTCTCTGGGAGCCAGCGCCAGCAAAATTAGTCCCAGAATTGTTGGTAGCAACAGCCCACGAATCAGAAATTCGCCAGTGACAAACTTAAAATATCCGATCGAGTGAAACTGATAGTTCTGGAAAGAGATCGTCTTTAATTACACTTTCGCCCATATAGGTTACGGGGACGCGATCTGGATAAAATACCGTTATGCTTTGTGCAGCTGGATCTACTACCCATACTTGCAATACACCCGCAGTTAAATAATTACTGGCTTTTTGGGTCATTTGTCCAAAAGTCTGCCCGGGAGAGATAATTTCAATCGCGAGTTCTGGTATGACAGGGCAAGCAGTATTTTCATTCCAGCTTGCGGGCAATCTGTCAAATGAAACGTAGATTAGATCTGGTACGGGTGTGTAGTCATCACTCAAATCAAAAGCCCATTCCATCTCTGCCCGACCCCGATCTTTAGCCCATTCTTCGAGAATATTCAGAATTTTACGAGCAGATCGAGCGTGAAAATATTTAGGGGACATTTTAGGTATTGCGATGCCGTCGATTAATTCATAGGTGATGTCGGCAGCATCTGCCAATGCCCAAAATTCTGCCTTGGTGAGTTTTTTTGTTGTGGTGTTGACCATACTAATGTCAATTATTTAACTTGCAGTCTTAGCTAATTTCAATTCTATGAAAAGAGACGATCGATCTCTACTGTAAATCCAGGTAGCAGTGGTGAAGTTAGAGTATCACCCATTAAAAGTGTGGCGACTAATTGCAATTGAGCGTCCGTGCGTCGATAGATTTCTAAGGTTTGTAATTGCCAATTAACAATCCAATATTCCTGCACACCATAACGAGAATATAACTTTAGTTTGATACTTTTATCTCGATGTTCATTTTGTGCGCCTGAAGAGAGAATTTCGACCACCAATTCCGGCGCAATGGTAAAGTGTCCCGCATCATCGATACCTTGCTCTATCCGTAAATTACTCGCCCACACCACATCGGGAATTACAGCATCTATGGTGGTGAAAACTAAGCCAGGAGTTTGAACACTAAGACCTAATCCAGTTTTTTCCGACCAGTTTTGTAGCTGAACTTGAATCTGACCTGCCGCACTTTGATGGCGAATATGGGGCGCACGAGTCACAAATAGTTCTCCTTCAATAATTTCATGCCGCAGCCAGCCACCATGATCGGGCATGGCATCGAGATCTGCCGTTGTCCAGGCTAAAGAGTGAGCGATCATCTGTTTTACCCAAGTATAAGCTTGTCCCTTATTATATTTGAAAAATGCTAGCGGATGAAGAGTCTGGTAACTAGAGTTATCATAGAGACTAGAACTATTGAGATCGATCGACTACGTGCCGCAAAATCCAACTCCCACCGATCCTATTGCTACTCCATTAGTGGGTGTTGTGATTGCCGTACAAGCCAATTTCTGCCAGGTGCAGATTGATCGAGATGTGCCCAAAGTGGGTGGAAAATTAATCTTGTGTACTCGCCGTGCCCGACTTCAGAAGATTGGTGTGAGTGCTATTGTCGGTGATCGAGTAAAGATCGATGAAATTGACTGGCAAGGCTTAAAAGGAGTTGTGGTCGATGTATTCCCCAGACATAGCTTACTCGATCGACCGCCTGTCGCCAATGCCGATCGAATCTTATTGGTATTCGCGCTTGCCGAGCCAGCCCTCGATTCATTCCTACTGAGTAAATTCCTCGTTAAAGCTGAATCAACAGGCTTACAGGTCAGTCTATGCCTGAATAAGAGCGATCTAGTGACTGATAGTGAGCGAGTAGAATGGTGTCATCGCTTGAGTGAATGGGGTTATCAACCGATCGTGATTAGTGTCGAAACTGGGCTGGGGGTGCCGGAGTTGCAGATGGAACTCGATCGACAGATTACGATTTTTGCGGGACATTCAGGGGTAGGTAAGTCGAGTCTTACTAATGCGTTAATTCCCGATTCAAATATTCGCGTCGCAACTGTTTCGGGTAAACTCAGTCGCGGCCGACATACTACTCGTCATGTTCAATTATTCACAATGCCAGCAGGTGGTTTGATTGCCGATACACCAGGTTTTAATCAACCTGATCTTACCTGTACAGCGACGGAATTATCGCAATATTTTCCTGAAATTCGGCAGCGGCTAGCAACAGCAAACTGTCAGTTTAGTGATTGCACCCATCGCGATGAGCCAAATTGTGTCGTGCGAGGTGAATGGGAACGCTATCCCCATTATCTCGAATTTCTGGCAGACGCGATCGCCTGGGAACAACAATTACAATCTCAACCTAAACTTGAAAATAGTTTAAAACAAAAAAGTGGACCAGGAAAGAAACAATTTGAGCCAAAACTAGACTCGAAATATCGTCAGATTTCTCGACACACGATCATTCAAGCGCTGGACGAACTTTCCGGAGAATTAGACGAGTAATTAAAGTATGAATATTTATTCAATTTTTCAACAAACTGATAGACAAAGAATTAGTGATGGAGCAATAGTCCCAATTTTAAGTGGGTGTGAAACAGCTAGTCAATTATTAGTAATTGTCTGTCCGCAACTGGGTGACTTTGATAGCCTAGAGTATGCCTGGTGGCTACAAAGAGAGCGGAAACAACTAGAGGCTGCGGGAATAACCATGAGAATGGTGGGAATTGGCGATCGATCTGCGGGACAAAAATTCTGTGATTTCACGGGATTTCCTCCCGAACATTTATTCGTCGATCCAGCTGCCAAATTACATGCTCAACTGAATCTTTATCCAGGTTTAGCACTAAAACTACCTAACTTTAGTGCAGCTCAAAATGCTTGGCTAAATCTAATTTTAATGTGTGCAGGCATCGGTAGTCCTGGTACTTTAAAAGAGGTGCTTAGGGGCTATACGGGCGATCAATCTGCGCCGCAGCTAATTGCTGAAGGAGAAGTCGTCAATGCCAAACCATTACCACCAATCGATGGATCATTTTTCAAGTTAGCAGGTGGGAATGGTTTTCAACGACCATTTGAATTAGCAACATTGAGATTGCGGAACATGGCAGAAGTATTGGGAAACTGGCAAACTTATGTGCCCGATCCCGCTTATCTCACTCAACGCGGCGGTACCTTTTTATTCGATCCTCAGGGAGAGCTGTTGTACGAACATCGCGATCGAGGGATTCTCGGTTTTGCAGCAACTATGAATCAACCACTCTCATTCCTACTCCCTTCCCAGTATTAAATTAGACATCAACAATTCACTATCCACTATTCACTAAAACACTAGTAACTTCCTTTTGATAAGAGGGTGTTTGAAAAGTCAAATTTGTTACGCCTAAACTCTAGAGAATCCCCCTAGCCCCCTTAAAAAGGGGGAACCGGATTCTTAGTCCCCCTTTTTAAGGGGGATTTAGCGGCGTTTTTATTCGGGGGTTCCCCCCGAATAAGAAAACGACAAGACAGGGGGATTCAGACCAACTACGGGTGTCAAAAATAACTTTTCAAACAGCCTCTAAGATCTAATCCTAGAGAAATTGCTGTCGTCTGAGGATAATAAACGCGATTAATAGCGTCAGTCCCATCAAATTCATACACCAGAAAAAACCTTGTGGATTTTCAGTCCAGGGTACGCCGCCGACATTCATCCCAAATATTCCGGTGATTAACGTAATTGGTAAAAAAATTGTCGTAACGATCGACAGCACGTAAAGATTTCGATTGACAGTTTCTTGGAGCTTGCTAGCAATCTCTTCCTGCACCAGTCTTGCCCGTTCTTGAACTAGTTCGAGATCTTGAGCAACCGCGCTCAGTCGATCGAGATTTCGGCGAAGTTCTGACTCTTCCGTTTCACTACACCAGCTGGGGAGATCGGGAATCAGCCGCGCCGCAAAAGCCTGACGATTGGCGTTTAAATGTCGTCGCAATTGAGCCAGCAATCGACGCACGCGCCCAAGTTCTGAGCGATCGGCAGAGAAATTCTCTCTGAGCACTCGATCTTCCATATCTTCAACAACTGCGCGGAGATCGGTCACAATCCGATCGAACATGTCAGTCAAAAGGTTGACAAAATGCACTAGTAGATCCATCGATGAGTCGATCGATTCGCCCTCATTCAGATCGCGGCGCAATTTATCGATCGCTTTAAGTGGTCTGCTGCGAACAGAAATCACACAGCTGTGGTCAATATAAATTCGTAATAAACCCAGACTATCGGGATCGGCATTAAACTCATAATAAAGATCGCCAATCGCTCCGATAAAACCATCTTCAACCAGTTCTAACTGAATATGAGGATCTGTCGTCAGTAACAGATCTCTAGCTACTTGAGGGATGCGATCGCAATTAGCAATCCAGTCACGCGATCGAGTATCGACTAGATTAAAATGCAACCACACTGCGCTATGAGGTGCTCCAAAAGCTTCAGCTATCTCATCCCATTCCAATGATTGAACCGGAGTCTGAGATTGCAGTAGAAACCCACACAGCAGCCCGCGATGATCTTTTAGTTCGATTGACAACCCTTGAGACATAGAAGTTACTTATCTTACCCACATCTTGCCACAAAACACTGATAACTGTGTTTTGTAGATAGTGAATATCGCTAGATTATCTCGGGGCTGGAGTCGGTGTCGGCGTTGTACCAGGAGTAGTCGGAGTAGTTGGCGTGACTGGTGCTGGTGCAGAAATGCTGACATCTAACTTATAGTTGCTACTCACAGCACCTGCTGGCGAGACAATTTCGATCCGATACTCACCAGCAAGGGGGAGAACGCCTTGCCAGTTGACGGTATTCTTCGCGAAGACATCGACATTTGCCTGATTTGGTGCCAGGATATTCATCGTTGCACCCGGTGGAGTACTGGTTAATGTCGTCCTCAGCTGTTGTCCAACGGCAGGATTGAGCCTAAAGACTGTTGGTTGGTTGGGATTTAAGATACCCTCTTTGACGATCGGCTTATCTATTTCTACTACTAGTGATTCCGCTGCCGCTGGGGTGGGAGGTGCCGTCGCGATCGGTGTCGGCGCTGGCTCAGGGCTATTTATTGGCGCTGGTTCAGGGGTAGAGAGATCTGTCGGCGGCTGGATCGGATCGGTGGTTGGGGTGATTACTGGCGGTGGAGTTTTGGTACTGTTACCGTTAGTTGTCAATGAACGACTAATTGCGAATAGCAGCAAAATGAAGCCTAATCCAGCAACTCCCGCACCGAGGGCAGTTCCCCAGGGTGTGTTGAGAATACCGCGCAGTGGATTTTGGTGGGGACGTTTGACAGGTGAATAGGAGCTAGATTTAATGTTGGTCGATCGCTTGACGCGCGACAATGGGACAGAACTACCATTCTGGGTCGAAGAGGGAGTTCCATAGCCTGTGGGCGGCTGGAGTGTGCCACTCGCTGCGCCGAGATTGCCCGTTAGCCCAGTTGCTGGTGCTGTACCGACAAAATCGGAAACTGAGCGCAGCGCTTGAGCAACTTCGGTTGCGGATTGATAGCGACTATTCGGTGCCCGACTGAGCATCCGATTGAGAATTTTAGCAAACCAAGGGGTGAGAGTTGGTACCCATTGATGCCATTTCCAGGTCATGGTACTTTTGTCAATCAGACTTTCAGGTTTGCGTCCGGTCATCATGACCACTACTGTTACGGCTAGGGCATATAAGTCGCTATTGGCATAGGCTTCGCCCGTTTGAAGTTGCTCACCGGGCGCGTAGCCAGCTTTACCGACAGTTGTACCCTGGTGAATTTGGGTCGATACTTCTAGTTGAGTGACCCCTGCTTTAACTACTCCAAAATCAATTAGGACGGGTAATTTATCCCGATCGCGGAAAATAATATTATCAGGAGAAATATCGCGGTGAATGATTCCCATGTTATGGATGTGGGAAAGCACGGGCAGCATATTTTGCAGAAATTCAACTGCTTCAGCTTCTTTAAAGGTGCGATTACTTTTGAGACGATCGCTTAGAGACTTAGCAACTGTTTTCCCCTCTGCATACTCCTGCACCAAAAAGAGTCGTTTTTTGTAATAAAATTTATCGCGGTAATTGGGGATTTTGGGGTGGTTTAATTGGTTAAAAAATTGTGGTTAGCAATTAAAA
>JANNDQ010000656.1:0-10505 GCA_031387965.1 Chamaesiphon sp. OTE_75_metabat_567 | reverse complement strand
ATAAACTTAACTCTCTCGGCTTCTGAATCTCGATCGATATCAATAATAACACCAATTCGTTCAATATCTTCTTTTTGAATTTCAGCTTTAATGCTCTTGAGTGCTTGGGTTAGTTTGGTTGGATCTAATCCCCCCATTGGTCGATAATCTTCATCGCCAAAAATCGGAGATTCTATTTCAATATCATAATTTAGATGTTTAATAACAGAGCGAAAAAAATATTCATCGTTCTTGCTTTCAACGATTAAAATATTACGCCCCACCTCTCACCTCTTTATGATGACTGATTCCATATTCCAAGGTTTCAAGATCTCGGTTGATGGCAACTATTTTATTAGTTTTTTCGTGTCGAGTTAACTCAAAATGAGCCGCTGAATCTTGTCGATCCAGCCCTGCTTTGATAAAAGCCTCTGTCATCTCTAAGCTATGAGTCGTAGCGAATATTTGGACATTCAGTTGCTCTGCTAATCTGTATAAAAAGTCCCAAAAGGCAATTTGATTTGAGTGATGGATACCATTTTCAATTTCATCTATCAGCAGAATGCTGTTTTTGTTATTAATTATTTTCAAGATAATGTCAGCAATCCGATTCATCGCATCTCCGAATAGAGATAAAGGTAATCTCTTCTCTCCTTGACGTTTTAAGTAAATGGTAGGTTCAGGAATGCTAAAACTTTCTACTGCAATGATTGAACTATCGATGATTTGAAATGCTCTTAAAACCTTATTTTCGTTTTCATTTAATCTAGCTTTGTCAAATTCTTTCGTCATATAAACACTGGAAATTTTTGAAGTGGAAGGAATAAAAGAAGAATTTTGTATGCCTTCTAGTCGATCAATTTCTTTGATACTACTGATTTGAAAACCTCTTGAAACTATCCTTACTTGAGATGCTTCTCGATTATTTATCTGTATTTCAATCAAAAGAATACAAAGGTTTGAATTGCTGATAATCTCATGCGAATCCACAACATTTACATCAGCCCTGTCGCTAAGATACTTTCGTAGAATAGGACTATTTATCCATAATTGTTCATGGTTATTGTCAATGGATATCTTAATTGTCTTTTTTTGATTCTGTGTTTTTGTCTCAATTGAACAATTACAATCAAGATTTTGCTGAAAGAAAAAATCACTCCATGTTTCTTCTGGCGAAATTTTTCGGGAGCTAACTGTTTTTCTTCTCAGCTCACTTATCAAAAAAATAGTATCTTGTGTTGGTGTACTGCTTAAAAAAATTGCTTCTAATAGTGCAGTTTTCCCAACATTGTTTTTGCCACTAATTAGATTGATTCTTTTACATCCAGATACTTTGAGTTGGTCGAAGCATCTAAAGTTAGTAATTTCAATATCTTTAATCATTTATCCCTTCGCTAACTTTTGTTGGGATTAAGTTTTTAAGATATATCCCCGACTTCTAGCAGAAGTCGGGGATATATTATTAAATCGTCTATTCTGAGGGCTTGTCTGATGATCGCAGTGTTTCTACAGGCACATTTTGAGATTGTGGTACTTCGACTGGCACAGCTGAAGATTGTGGTAAGGCAATCGGCACCGCTGAAGGCTCTGGTAAAGTCTGCACTTCTGAATGCTCTGGTAGCTCCGCTGATGCTTGACGTTCTGGTGAGAATTGGAACATTGAGTAGACCACATTTCGGCGAATGTCAGTCATCATTTCCAGGAACATCTCATAACCTTCTTGCTTGTACTCAATCAACGGATCTTTTTGACCATAACCGCGTAAACCGACTGACTCCCGTAAGGCATCCATCGATTGGAGGTGTTCGCGCCAGAGGGTGTCGATTTGTTGGAGGATGAAGAAACGCTCGGCTTGGCGCATCAGTCCAGCTTGCACTCTGTCGATTTCAGTTTCTTTGACATCATAGGCACGACGAACTTCTTCGCGCATGTAGACTTTGATTTCGTCATAGGTCATATCATCGATTTGAGCGGGGGTCAGATCGTTGAACAGAGCGACAAATTCCCGTGATTTGGAAACTAGCTTTTCGAGATCCCATTCTTCTGGTGGCAGATCTGGGTCGATGTAGTAGTTGACGATATCGTCCATTGTCCGCTCAGCGTAGCGGACGACTTGTTCCTTGAGATCTTGACCTTCGAGGACGCGACGACGTTCGGCGTAGATGGCACGACGTTGATTATTCATCACTTCGTCGTACTCAAATACCTGTTTGCGGATGTCGTAGTAGTGAGTCTCTACTTTTTTCTGGGCACCTTCGAGGCTATTGGTGAGCATTTTGGACTCGATAGGCATGTCTTCCTCAACGCGGAAGGCATCCATTAAGCCACTGACTCGATCGCCACCGAAGATTTGCATCAACGGATCTTTTAAACTGAGGAAGAACTTAGTGGAGCCTTTATCGCCCTGACGACCTGCACGACCTCGGAGTTGGTTATCTACTCGGCGGGATTCATGGCGCTCGGTACCGATGACGTGTAAGCCACCGTTGTTTAATACCTCTTCGTGTTCGATGGATGTAAGTGCATCGTATTGTTTACGGATGGCTCGATAGGCATTCCGCAGCTTTTGAATCGCTTCGATGTCGGTTGGTGCCTTTTCACAGGCAACAGCGATGGTTTCTTCGGCATCGAGTTCGGATAGGCTGCGTTCACCAAAGTGTCCGACTGCAAAATTAACCGCATCTTTGAGCAGATCTTCCGTTTCTTTAGATAGTTGGGTGGGGAAAATATCTGGCGATGCTTTCCAGGTTTTGACCTTCTTTCCAGGGGCGAAACCTTTACCAGAAGCCTTGCTCTGCTGGGCAGCGGAGACAATCGCTGGACTGAAGTTGCCATCATCTTCAGGCGCAACAATCCGAGGCATCAGGTACTCCCGCAGCTTCAGCCGTGCCATGTAGTCAGAGTTACCGCCTAAGATGATATCAGTTCCCCGACCTGCCATGTTGGTGGCGATCGTCACAGCACCTTTGCGTCCAGCTTGAGCGATGATTTCGGATTCCCGCTCGACGTTCTCTGGTTTAGCGTTTAGAAGTTGATGAGGGATTTCCTTCTGATGCAGCAGTTGAGACAGGACTTCAGATTTTTCGATACTAGTGGTTCCCACTAACACCGGACGACCTGTTCCGTGCATGTCTGCACATTCTTGGGCGACAGCGCGCCACTTGGCTTCTTCGGTTTTGTAGACGACATCAGGGAAGTCGTACCGTTGGCGCACCCGATTGGTGGGCATCACGGTGACTTGGATTTTATAGGTTTTCTCCAGCTCAACTTCTTCGGTTTTCGCTGTACCTGTCATCCCGCCAAGTTTGGGATAGAGGAGGAAGAAGTTTTGGTACGTGATTGTCGCGAGGGTTTGAGTTTCGTTCTGAATCTTGACTTTTTCCTTCGCTTCTACGGCTTGGTGTAAGCCGTCACTCCAGCGTCGTCCTTGCAATACCCGTCCGGTGAATTCATCGACGATCGTAATTTCATCATTCATGATGATGTAATGAACGTCACGAATAAATAGTTCTTTACCCTTAATCGCGTTAAAGATATAGTGCGCCCAAGGATCGGCTTCGTCATAGAGATCCGTTACGCCGAGTAGTCGCTCTGCTTCAGCAAAGCCTTCATCGGTGAGCAGGACATTTCGGGCTTTCTCGTCTACCTCATAGTGGTTTTCTTTGTTCAAGCCCCGCGCAATATCTGCCGCTTGGAGATATTTTTCGGTAGGACGCTCGACTTGACCAGAGATAATCAATGGAGTCCGCGCTTCATCGATCAAAATCGAGTCTACTTCGTCAATCACGCAGAAGTTAAACGGACGCTGAACGACTTCACCCATAGCTTCGGCCATGTTATCCCGCAGATAGTCAAACCCCAGTTCACTGTTAGTTGCGTAAGTAACATCACAGTTATAGTTTTTCTTCCGTTCGGGCGGATTCATCCCCGATTGAATCAGCCCAACTGATAGCCCCAAAAAGCGGTGAACCTGCCCCATCCACTCCGCATCCCGTCGCGCCAAGTAGTCATTAACTGTAATAACGTGAACGCCCTTGCCTGTAAGGGCGTTTAAATAGGCTGGAAGGGTTGCTACCAGGGTTTTGCCTTCTCCAGTCTTCATCTCGGCAATCTGCCCTTCATGGAGCACCATACCCCCCAGCATTTGGACATCAAAGTGCCGCAAGCCCAGCACGCGCTTGCCAGCTTCGCGAACTACCGCAAAAGCTTCAGGCAGGAGTTCGTCTAGAAGCTCTTTTTCTTCCTCATCATTGTTTGCTTGCTCCAATCTGCGCTTGAATTCTGTGGTTTTCCCTTTAAGTTGCTCGTCACTGAGCTGCTGCATGTCTTCTTCTAGCAGTGCAATCTCAGTCACGATCGGTTGATACTTTTTTAATTTGCGAGCGTTGGGATCGCCAAATAATTGTTTGAACATAATGGGCAAGCGATGGGGATTATGATTTAAATAATATGAGCGCTGAACTACTTATATCTTTACATGTACAGCTTTCTTATCTATTTATGGTATCATCAGCCACTCACTTATGGGTGTGGTCTACCGATCGCTTACAGTGTAGCCAAGTAGCTCAAAAGATCTGCCATCTCCTGAGGACTAGGCTGAAATTGAGGCATTGGTGGCGTGTTCCCACTAGTCACTTGCTCGATTAGACTATGTGGAGATTTCCGCTTGGATATTTCCAACAGGCTTGGGCCGACTCTGCCGCTGGCATCCAGCCCATGGCAACCACTACAGTTAATCTGAAAGATCGCATGCCCCAGAGTTGGATCGCCTGTTTTGGACATGACAGTGGTAATGTAGGGATCAGACTCCTGGTGTGATTGCCAGCTGAAAATCGCAACTACACAAATCAACAAGAAAGCCATAATAGTCGGCGCAATCTGTTGCCATGATGTTTGTCTAAGTTTAGCTAGTCGGATATCCAAGACGTGCCTACTCTAAAAAATTCAAATTTAAGGATATTAAAGCTGTTCGGTCCCGGCTTGGAAGTGAGCGTTAATACCTAACAGTGTATCTACAAAACTCAGATTTGCGATACATTTCTTAAATATATTAAGATTCTGATCGGATTGCAAATTTTTGCCCGCTCAAGTTATTGGCAACATCCAGAATCAACACCTTGCACCAACACCCCTAAACCCGATATTCTAGAAGATATTATTTGAATTAATTTTTGGAGTCTCAACGTGGTAGAACCTTTACTGGCTGGAATCGTACTCGGTCTAGTTTTCATTACGCTCAGTGGCTTGTTTGTCGCTGCTTATCTTCAATACAAGCGCGGCAATCAAGTCGGACTATAGAACCCATTTGAGATCTTTTTAGCTCCTAATCGATTGTGTTCGGCTGCAACCATCTCCTGTAAGGAATCTAAGCGTCTCACCAAGGCTTATAATTGCTTGAACTTGACAGACTTGGTGACTAACCTTCTCAACCACCGAGACTAGATTTCTCGATTTTGCATCCTCATGACCTAGCGATCGTTTAAGAAAACGACAATACAGGTGGGTTTATAGGGTTTTCGCTCTTTTCCAGAGATGTGTATACACAAGTCTGATTGGATTTAGTTCAAGTCTTGTGCGCCCCCCAACCCCCCAATTCTGGGGGACTTTCAATTATTTTACTCCCCCAGAATTGGGGGCTGGGGGGCTGCTTTTATGCTAGATACTTGGTTCTTCACTTGTGTATACACGGTAGCTACCCTAGGAGGAGTAATTCAAGCTGCGATCGAGTAATGTTGAGTAGATATCGATCGATCTACCTGAGTTAGATCGTAAGGAAACGGTGCTTTAAGGGGGCGATAGTCAGATGGGTGAGCTTGTCCATGCCTCATCACAGCGTTAATTAACATACATGGTTCTGCTCCCAGATTAATGGCTGAGTGAGGCACCATTGGCGGAATAGTCACCACTTTTGGTTCAGTGTCGCTGAGGGAAATATATTGATATTTGCCATTGTGCAAAATTACTAGGGTAAAATTGCCGCGTACCACCATCAATTGATCGGTTTGATACTTATGCACAAACATGTCATCGATCGTCTTAGGAGGAA
The DNA here is from genome assembly GCA_031387965.1 of Chamaesiphon sp. OTE_75_metabat_567. GTDB lineage: Bacteria > Cyanobacteriota > Cyanobacteriia > Cyanobacteriales > Chamaesiphonaceae > Chamaesiphon. The sequence continues at coordinate 4,480 of JANNDQ010000656.1, read as the reverse complement.
TCTGCACCAACATCGTTTCATGACTAGCTTGGGGAGTGTAAAACTGAATCATCCCAGCTTTAACTGATGTGAGAGAATGGATTTCTACGCCTTTGGATAATGACATACTGGTTATCTCCAAAAAATTGGGATAGTTAGTCTGAAAAAGCTACCACACCGCCGATCATCTAACTCGATCGGTAAACGTTAGAGAGCCTCTAAAATTTAGCTGGTATTCACCTATCCTAACGACTAAAAATCTAGATGTTTGTAACTAAACAAACAAAACATATATTTTTGTGACAAACAGCGTAATAATTGCCAAAAAGTGCATTTTCCAAATTGCGCTTTTTGGTAATCAATATCAATCTCTCTCATCCCTAAGGCCTAAAACCCAATCCCCAGCTGAGCCGTCAGCCCGCGCAGGGAATGATAGCCCACCCCAATGTTAATACTATCGCTAGCTTTGTATGTCACACCGCCACCAACTGCGCCAGTGACATTGTTTTCATCAGTTTGCTTGTAGAGGTCATTGGTAGCTTGGGATTGAGCGATGCGGGATAAGTTCTGAAAATAGACACCAACACTCCCATACACAGAAAAGCGAGGATCGACTTCAAAGAAGCCCAAGACATCAGCACCCCATTGAGGACTGAGTTTTTTGACACCAAGATCGTTGAAGAGAAAATTACTTGGGAGTGAAAAATCGTTGACAGTGCCTGGCAGACTGTCCTGGTTGAAAATCCCACCGATTTCAAACCCAATGCTGTTGTATCGTAAGCCAATACTGGGGGCAATTTTGCCATCTTTAAAACCACTCGATACTAAGATTTGCTGATTAGCTTTGGGGCCTGATGGCTCACGGACAGGATCAGCTTGACCAAATCGTTCTCTAGTTTGCGAGGGTGGCGTACCGATTGGCGCTCCATAGTTGGAATCGGGATTGAAACCGGGCGCGAAAATAATGATTGGTGCAGTGTTGTAATAGGGGTAGTAAAAGCGATCGTAATAATAGCTAGGGCGACTATTATTTTGCTGGCGCAATTTTGTTAATTCAGCTTCAGCTTCGCGCACTTTTTGGGGGTCGCTGCCAGATTCTCGCACTTTGTTGATTTGCTCTCCCACCTGCTGTCTGATTTCTGGACTATTGTTGCCATTATCCCTGATTTCTCGCTTGAGGTTTTCGCCTTGTTTGAGTACTCGCTCTGCTTCCCGCTGTTCGTTCAGTCGTCGCTGAAGATCGGCATCGGGAGCTTGAGCCATCTGCCGTGAGGATGTGGTAGTGGTGGCTCGAATGGTTACTAGCGGTGCCGCAAAGCTCCGCTCAATCGGGAGCAAGGAAAGTGCTACTAATACGAGCCAAGGCAAGATTTGGACTGTCTGAGATAACATAACTCAATCTAGGATATTAATCAGGTGTACTTGGAGACATAATTGGGCAGAGCTACTCACTACTATGCTATTCCACCAATACTATTTTGTGTGCTTTTGCTAGATTAATTCAGCCTATCCATCAATATCGTAAGATAGAAGGATTCAATCGATCGACCCCATGCCAGAGTTACCTATGACTAATCGCGATCCTGTGCTTGATGTTCGTAATTTGCGGGTAGAGTTCCCCAGCGTCAAGCAACCCGTGGTTGATGGTATTTCGTTCAGGCTCCAACCAGGACAAACGCTGGGAATTGTGGGGGAATCGGGTTCGGGTAAATCGATTACGTCTCTGGCGGTAATGGGATTATTGCCCAATCCAGGGCGGGCTACTCAGGGTGAAGTCTGGTTTCAGGAGCATGAATCAGCAGCAGGACAACATCAACCAGTAGATTTATTGACATTATCACCAACACAACTTTCGAGTTATCGAGGTGAGAAAATGGCGATGATTTTTCAAGAGCCAATGAGTTCGCTCAATCCAGTATTTACAATTGGCTATCAACTAATTGAAGCAATTGTTCAGCATCAATCTGTATCTAAGGCTGAAGCCAGACGCAAGGCAGTATATATCTTGCAAGAAGTCAGATTATTACCTAGCGATGAGCAATTGCGAGAGCAATATTTAGAACAAGAAAGATTATCTGAAGCTCAAATTGATTCTCTTCCAGAGACGCTATTGCCAAGGCAAACGCTCCGCTACCGCGAACGAATTGCACCACCGACAGAACGCGAAATCAATGGTGCGATTAATCAACAAAAATTAGCATGGCTAGAACGCTATCCCCACCAACTTTCTGGCGGACAATTACAGCGAGTGATGATTGCGATCGCGATTTCTTGTAATCCTACCTTATTAATTGCCGATGAACCGACTACAGCATTAGATGTTACCGTTCAAGCAACAATTTTAGAACTATTGCAAGAACTACGAGACAGGCGCGAAATGGCAATGATTTTTATCACTCACGATCTCGGAATTATTGCCGAGATTGCCGATGTTGTTGCGGTGATGTACAAAGGGAAAGTAGTCGAATACAAACCGATTTTAGAACTATTTCAAAACCCGTTCCATCCCTATACAAAAAGCTTGCTTGCTTGTCGTCCTAGACTCGATCGCGAGTCAAAAATATTACCAACAATTAAGGACTTTATGGAGGAAGAAGTTCTAGCGGATGGTCAAATTCAGATCGTTGAAAAACCTCAAATAGCTAGACCAAACTCAGAAAATGCGATCGTTAATCCAGCAATTCAGTTGCCAAAAATTGGCACTAGGCCAGCACCGATTTTATCAATCCGCAACTTAAAAGTTGGCTTTCCAACTCAAGGTATCTTCGGTAAAAGTAGAGAACAATATACTTGGGCAGTAAATGACATTAACTTTGATGTTTATCCAGGTGAAACCCTTGGATTGGTTGGTGAATCTGGATGCGGAAAAAGTACGCTAGCCCGCACAATTCTGCGATTAATTGAAGCCCAACAAGGGACGATCGAATTTCAGGGCAAAAATATTACCTCGCTTCAAGGGGAAGCAATGCAGATCCTCCGCAGGGACTTACAAATTATCTTCCAAAATCCCTTTAGCGCACTCAATCCTCGGATGAATATTGGCGATTTAATTATCGAACCGCTAGTAATTCACCAAACAATTAAAGGTAAACCGCAACGCCAAGAACGTGCAAAATATCTGTTAGAACGAGTCGGCTTGAATCCAGACTATCTAAAATCTTATCCGCATCAACTCTCTGGTGGTCAACGTCAGCGAGTATGTATCGCCCGCGCTCTCGCTCTCAATCCCAAGTTTATCATCTGTGATGAGTCCGTATCCGCCCTCGATGTCTCCGTTCAAGCACAGGTATTAAACCTGCTCAAGGAATTACAGGGTGAATTTAACCTCACATATATTTTTATCTCCCATGATTTGGGCGTTGTCAAGTTTATGAGCGATCGAATTATGGTGATGAATCAAGGTAAGATCGAAGAAATTGATTCAGCATACGCCATCTACAAATCACCGAAAACTGACTACACTCGCAAGCTAATCTCCTCGATTCCACCTGGAACAATCGATCGAATTATCCATCAACAAAGCAACAGAAAATTAGTTGAAAGTTAAGAGTTAGTTCACTGAAATCTAACTGGTGGGCAGCGTTTTGCGCCCTGGAGGTTCCCTCCAGATTGAGCAAAACAAGACAGTGCCCACCCTACTTTTAAGTCTTTTGCTAAAGCCTAAAGCCTAAAGCCTAAAGCCTCTCTCCCCTACCCTCTACCCTCTACCCTCTACCCCCTAAATGATTACCGTAGCCTTACCAAAAGGTGGTTTGCTCAAAGATTGTATCCAACTATTTCAGTCCGTTGGTTTAGATTTTAGTGCCTTTCTGGAAAAAGACAATCGTCAACTCCAGATTATTGATCCCACCAATCGCGCTAGAGCACTGCTCGTGCGCAATCATGATGTGCCTGTTTATGTCGAATATGGGCAAGCCCAATTAGGTGTTTCAGGCTATGATATCTTGCGCGAAAAAAGCCCTCAAGTTGCTCAATTAGTAGATCTAAAATTTGGCCCATGTCGGCTATCTGTTGCGGTCAGATCTGATAGTCCCTATCGAAATACTTTGGATCTACCCGCGCATGGTAGAGTTGCGTCTACTTTTGTTCATTGTGCGCGCGAGTACTTTGATAGTATCGATTTACCGATTGAAATCGTCCCGCTATCTGGCTCAGTAGAATTGGGGCCAATTACAGGAATGTCTGAAGCAATTGTCGATCTAGTATCAACAGGCAAAACCCTCAAACAGAATGGGCTAATCGAGATTGAAACCCTATTCTACAGTAGCGCAAGACTGATCGCTCATCCACTCAGCTACCGACTCGATCGAGATGATCTCAGTGATTTAGTAGAGCAAATTAGGGCGAATTTATTAGTAGCTAGTTATTAGGGATCTGTTACAATTTATAAAGATATAGATGTTATTAACCCGATCTGTGGGGCTATTTTAGCTACAGGGTCACTCACTTCCAGCACGTACAATTAAAATTATGTTCAACATCTTTGGTAATAAAAAGCTAA
>JANNDQ010000615.1:0-5494 GCA_031387965.1 Chamaesiphon sp. OTE_75_metabat_567 | reverse complement strand
TTCTAGCTATTCACTATCCACTATCCACTATTCACTATTCACTAAATTTAGTGTTCTTCTTCGCCTTCACCGTGACCTTCGAGCGCTTCATGGATGTATACACCCGCTAGTGTTGCAAATACCAGTGCTTGAATCGCACTGGTAAACAACCCTAATAGCATAACTGGGATCGGGACAATAAACGGCACTAGTAATACTAGTACACCGACTACTAACTCATCCGCAAGGATGTTACCGAATAACCGGAAGCTTAGTGACAGTGGTTTGGTGAAGTCTTCGAGGATATTGATGGGCAGCATGAATGGCTCTGGTTCGAGATATTTAGCCATGTAGCCCAAACCACGTTTGCGAAAACCTGCATAAAAATATGCGAGGGAAGTCAGCAACGCCAATGCCACAGTAGTATTGATATCATTTGTTGGCGCAGCTAGTTCACCCGATGGCAAGTGAATCAGCTTCCACGGGAGTAATGCACCCGACCAATTGGATAAAAAGATGAATAAAAATAAGGTACCGATAAATGGCACCCAAGGCCGATATTCCTTCTCGCCAATTTGGTCTTTAGTTAAGTTGCGGATATACTCCAGGGCATACTCCATCAAGTTTTGGATACCACGCGGGATGCGTTGAACATTCCGGGTAGCTGCAACTGCTGCGATCGACAGTAAGCCAATCACAAACCAAGATGTGAGAAAAACCTGACCGTGAATTTGGAGGTTTCCTAGTCGCCAATACAAATGGCGACCGACTTCCAATGCCGCCAAAGGCAGGGGATTTGTGATGTTTAAACCATCTAACATGTGCATCTAGGAGCTGTTTTGCCGTGATTGTTGACCAAGCAAAAATATTTGCAGTTGGTGGTCTATGCTTTCCGCTTGGCTAAATTCAACAGATTTTAGTCGGCGATTGAGAGAATCCGCACAAGGTATACAATTAATGCCGCTTTGTAGGTCAAAAAACCCAAAAAGACTGGCAGAATCTGTAACTGGTTCCACTTAGCCGCAACGAGCATCAAGACTATCACTAGAGCTTGACGATTGAAGCTCAGCTTCATGGTTTCAGTCCCAAGCCGATCTACATCTCGTGCAAGCAGTCTCAAGTAGACGACTCCTGTGACTGCGCCCAATAGGTAGTTACCAGCAATTTTCCAACCATAGAAGTAAACTACAGCAGAAAAAGCTAGCGCCGTGATTGCCAGAGTAATCAGATACAACTCTTGTTTGAGCTGTTGATACTCGCCCATTGAGTTCTCTGACGATCGAGTTACACTAGATTCCTCAGGTGCAATTTCCTCTCCAACTAGTTTGGTCGGTTGAGGTGTTTCATCAGTAGAGTTCACAGCAGTTTAATCTTGTTTGAGCCTGACAGACCACAATCGATTGTATCACCGAGCGGTAACAATCCCTAAAAAAATATCGGTAGATAATCTCTCGTCAAGCGAGACGGGACATAGTTCGTCGCCAGCTCAGTCATTAGTACTTATTCACTACAAAAGTAGCGAGTTAACAGTTATCAATCCTGAGGATTGTTGGCGGTCAGTCAAGTTATCATAGGTATCCAGTAGATCGCGCCTAGCCACTCACCACTAGTAACTGCTTAACAATGGACTTTTCAGATAAAAATTTACTTGTCGTTTATCTCGCGGCATTTTTATTGATTTTAAGTGCTGCCGCTTTTTTCATCTTTAGACAAATTCTGAAGACACAGAAAATCGAAAATGCGCTCAAAAGATTAGAGAAGAAGCTTAAAAATGAACGCGGGACTATTCCCGAATATTATGAGTTGGGGAGTATTTATCTGGAGAAAAAAATGTACACTCAAGCAATAACCATGCTCAAGCAAGCGATCAAGATTGAAGATGGCAAAACACCGGAAATCTCTCCGGTATATAATGCGTTAGGCTACGCATATTTCGGTCAAGAGCAATATGACATGGCAATTCGTCAGTACAAAGAAGCAATCAAACTTGAGCCGCAATATGTAATGGCGATGAACAATCTTGGTCATGCTTACGAACAAAAAAAACTGATGGGTCAAGCTTTAGACATCTATGAGCAGGCACTAGAGCTAGAGCCAGCTAACCAAACTGCCAAGCGCCGGAGCGAATCACTCCGTCGTCGATTAATTGTGAGTAGCAAGCAAGATTAGTTGTTGAGGTGACCTCCTTGAAGGAGAATAGTTAAGTTAATTTAAAATGAGGTTTTAGTTTGTTGGATTTATTAGCAGGAAAGGTGGCGATCGTTACAGGTGCATCGAGAGGAATCGGTCGAGCGATCGCATTAGAATTAGCAGATTTTGGTGCTAAAGTAGTTGTCAACTATGCTAGTTCTAGTGATGCGGCAGATGAATTAGTTGACAAGATTATTAGTCGTGGTGGCGAAGCGATCGCGATCGCCGCTGATGTCTCTAAGCCTGAGCAAATTGATGATCTAGTCAAGACTGTAATGGATCAATGGGGTCGAATTGATGTGCTGGTCAATAATGCGGGAATTACTCGTGATACTGTCATGCTGCGGATGAAATTAGAAGATTGGCAGGCAGTTCTGGACACAAATCTGACCGGAGTATTTTCATGCACTCGCGCTGTGAGTAAAATTATGCTCAAACAAAAGTCTGGCAGAATTATTAATATCGCCTCTGTTGCGGGACAAATTGGTAACCCTGGACAGGCTAGCTATAGTGCGTCGAAAGCTGGGGTACTGGGCTTTACTCGCACAGTCGCCAAAGAACTATCCAGTCGCGGCATTACTGTTAACGCCGTCGCACCAGGCTTTGTGGAAACCGACATGACTACCGATCTCAACACGGAAGGACTTCTCCAATTCATTCCACTAGGTAGGCTTGGGAAGCCCGAAGAAGTAGCGGGAATGGTGAGATTTCTAGCAGCTGATCCAGCTGCCGCATACATTACAGGTCAGACCTTTAACGTCGATGGTGGGATGGTGATGGTGTAAATTTGATTAGGAGATTTAGCGGACTTTGGTTGCTAACTGTAACAACCGTCAAACTTACCGATCTCAAACCTGATAAATAAATTACAGTTAAAGAAGACAATCAAACATCGAGATCGTATCAGACGGGGAAAACTGGCTATGCACCTAAGCGACATTACCCATCCAAACCAGTTGCACGGTTTATCAGTTCGACAGCTAGAGCAGGTGGCTCTAGAAATCAGAGAAAAACACCTTCAGACAGTGGCGACCAGTGGCGGTCATTTAGGCCCTGGACTGGGTGTCGTCGAGCTGACACTGGCACTGTATCAAACACTGGATCTCGATCGAGATAAAGTAGTTTGGGATGTCGGACATCAGGCTTATCCCCATAAATTAATTACGGGTCGATACAATCGGTTTCATACTTTGCGCCAGAGAAATGGCATCGCTGGCTATCTCAATCGCAAAGAGAGCAAATTTGATCACTTTGGGGCTGGACACGCTTCTACGAGTATCTCAGCAGCCTTAGGGATGGCGATCGCCCGTGACCTCAAGGGTGAAAATTTTAAGTGTGTAGCGGTGATTGGCGATGGTGCCCTCACGGGCGGAATGGCGCTAGAAGCGATCGATCATGCTGGACATTTACCCAAGACCAATCTCTTGGTAGTGTTGAACGATAACGAGATGTCGATCTCTGCCAATGTCGGAGCGATTCCCCGCTACTTAAACAAACTCCGAGTCAGTGCGCCGATTCAGTTCCTCAGTGACAATATCGAGGAACAGCTAAAAAATATTCCGTTTGTCGGTGAAACAATCTCGCCCGAACTCGCACGGGTGAAAGAAGGGATGAAGCGGCTAGCGGTACCCAAAGTTGGTGCAGTATTTGAAGAACTAGGCTTTACTTATATCGGCCCCGTCGATGGTCATAATCTGGCAGAGCTGATTAGTACCTTTGAAGGTGCCCACAAACATGCAGGCCCAGTCATGGTACATGTTGTGACCACTAAAGGTAAAGGATACACGATCGCCGAAAAAGACCAAGAAGGCTATCATGCTCAAACCCCTTTCAATCTAGCCACAGGTAAAAGCGCTCCGGCGACTAAACCTAAGCCACCGACATATTCCAAGGTGTTTGCAGATACCTTAATTACTCTCGCCGAACAGAATCCCAAAATTGTCGCGATTACCGCCGCAATGGGCACGGGGACAGGCTTAGATAAGTTCGAGGCAAAATTCCCAGAACGGTACATTGATGTTGGCATTGCCGAACAGCACGCGATTACCTGTGCCGCTGGACTCGCAACTGAAGGAATTCGCCCAGTCGCCGCCATTTATTCAACCTTCTTACAACGCGCCTTCGACCAGATTGTACATGATGCGGCGATTCAGCAGCTACCTGTGTTCCTGTGTCTCGATCGAGCCGGAATCGTCGGTGCTGATGGCCCCACCCACCAAGGGATGTATGATATTGCCTATCTCCGCTGTATCCCAAATATGGTGCTGATGGCACCCAAGGATGAGGGCGAATTGCAGCGGATGGTAGTTACCGGAGTCAACTACACCGATGGCCCAATCGCCATGCGCTATCCCCGTGGGAATGGTTATGGTGTAGCCTTGATGGAAGAAGGCTGGGAAGAACTGCCGATCGGTAAAGCTGAAATCCTCCGCCAGGGTGATGATGTGCTGATGATCGCCTACGGTTCGATGGTACATCCCACACTCCAAGCTGCTCAACTTCTAAATGAACATGGCATTTCCGCAACGGTAATTAATGCCCGATTTGCCAAGCCGCTGGATACTGAACTATTTGCGCCACTCGCCAGTAAGATCGGCAAGGTAGTCACAGTTGAAGAAGGCTGTCTGATGGGTGGTTTCGGTTCGGCAATTGCAGAATCATTGATGGATCTCAATGTGGTGGTGCCCGTGAAACGCATTGGGGTACCCGATATCCTTGTCGAACACGCCACTCCTGACGAGTCATTAGCCAGTCTGGGTTTAACCAGCGACAAAATTGCTGAGACAGTCCGCAATGCTTTCTTCAGTGAGAAGCCTGTGGCTGTTAGTGTTTAGATTTCAGACACCAACAGCGATTGAAATCGCTGCTAGTGGTGCAAAGTCCGCCTGTCTTGACGCGCTAAACCGTTGGGGAACCCAACGAGCGCGCGTCGCTACGCGGACTAATCAGAAGAAGTCCTAACACGAGACTACTGACAAATATCCCCGACATCTATCAGATGTCGGGGATATCTGCGTAATTGTGCGGTTGCTTATATATGGTAATAATTACTATAATAAATTTAGATAAATAGCTTTATGTTTACTATATATGTCACAGTTGCCCATACCTGAACATTTTCAATCAGCTAGCGTCGGCGAGATCTGGCGCGTACCCTATCAAGATCGATCGAGCTTAGCTAGAGCTTGGTCACAGGAACATCAGCTTAGACCCGTATCTCAATCACAAACTAGTGTTAAGCTACTGCTGATTGATGTTCAGAATACCTTTTGCTTACCTGACTTTGAGCTGTTTGTTGGGGGTCAGAGCGGACGAGGGGCGATCG
>JANNDQ010000605.1:0-1665 GCA_031387965.1 Chamaesiphon sp. OTE_75_metabat_567 | reverse complement strand
ATCGGCTGCTTTCACCTAGTGAACGCACTAAAATCTCCACATATCTGAACAGTCGCAATCTTGGTAGCAATCTAACTGCAACTACTCAGACAGATCCGCTCTTTATTTTACATGATACTTCGGTGTTGATGTCTCCAGCTACACTCGATCGCGAACGCCAGACAGGGCGGGGTCCCCTAGGATTGGGTGTTAATATCTACCTTCCCCGTGAAGATATGGCAGTGATTGCTCGTCCCAATTTTTATGAACTCCGTAGACCGACGACGACTGAGTTTGAAAAAGCTAGTGATATACTTGACCTGCAAGATCGAGAACAACTATTTCGGGAAGTGTGGGGATCGATCGATGATGATGCTCGTCGTCAAGCTCTCGATACCGCACTCGCCAATCTCAATCTCAGCTCGGCGGAAATCGCCAAAGAACAAGCAGCCACTAGCGCTAAATTAGCCGCTGAAAGTGGTCGCATCTTCACCACGGGAACTTGGGCAGTAGAAGCTGTTTGTAGCCGTTACAACGGTGGTGATCAGTCTATTGCCGAGCCGAATCAAGCAGATGCGCTTCGCAATGCTTGTGGGACATTAGACAACTATTTTAAGATTCGCAATAGTCGAGTTAAGTCGAGCGTCACTACTGAAATCATTCAAGTTGGTGCCCGCTCTAGCAAAGGCAATCAAAACACCTGTAGCGCCAGCAATCCCAATATCGCCACATTCCCTAAGCCACCCTATTCAGAAAATCAGTATGGCGCAGCCACTGCTCTCTATCTCCGCGCTACATTAGCTGCTGGCAAATTCCCCCAGATAACTACCCACTTTGCCCTCGATGCTTTCGCTCCAGCAGCACACTGCGATCCGCGCTGTTTTAACCTCAACAAGCTCTACAGTTCACTCGCCACAGCGATGGGACACGCCCCAGGTAGTAGCTATGGCATTAAGCCCAGCTATGGCACGAGGGGAGGTGTGAATAATATCTGGTGGGACGATCGGATTTGTCATGGCTCGGCACCATAGGCGGTAAAATCTTTCCAGCTATATTAAGTAGAAAATGAATCCCCAATTCCTCCAATCATTCCAATTATTCATCGAGCAATCACCCCAATTAGCGATCAATGGTATTGCTCTGGGTAGTATTATTGCTCTAGGTGCGGTTGGTTTGACTCTGACTTATGGTATTCTCCGCCTGTCAAACTTTGCGCATGGCGACTATATGACGCTGGGAGCATTTATCGCCTGGATGCTGAATGTGAGTAAGATTCCAGTGCTGAGTAATATCTGGGTATCGATGGTGATCGGTATTATTGCTACTGTCGGTGTAGCGTTGCTAGCCGAAGCAGTTTTGTGGCAGCGGATGCGTCGGGTGCGGGCGACATCCACGACACTAATTATTATCTCAATTGGGTTGGCGCTATTTCTTCGCAATCTAATCTTGTTGATTTGGGGTGGCGAAGCTAAGCGCTATAATCTGCCAATTAGTGAAGCGATCGATCTATTTGGCATCAAAATTAAGTTCTATAATTTTGTAGTGTTAGGATTGGCGATAGTGGCGATCTCTGGACTGCATTTTCTATTACAGCACACCAAAATTGGTAAGGCAATGCGGGCAGTTGCGGACGATATCGATCTCGCACGAGTAACCGGAATTGATGTCGAGCAGGTTGTATTGTGG
>JANNDQ010000601.1:0-3182 GCA_031387965.1 Chamaesiphon sp. OTE_75_metabat_567 | reverse complement strand
GGACAACATCAATCTCTTTCTCTCCACCTGATATAAATTCTTGGCTACTCAATTCTAGATCTATCACGAAGTCTTCACCAGAAATTGGCTCAAACAAATTTGGATTATGATTGATATTGTCCATATCTAAAGTTTAAGCATTATTAAAAATATTTTACTATTAATAATTTCCATCAACGCCTTTACAAACCCAAAATAAGTACTCTCAGTACTCCGGCTGAAGCTACTAATCCACCGCTCTTACTCTTGGCATAAGCATAGTAGGATCGATAAACCGAGGAGTGTCCATCGACAAGGATTAGTAGTGGAGTTGGAGACATAGATTACTATTTGACTATTTACGCCCCGATTAAGCCATAGGCAGACATCCGCATGATTTCGCCAGTATTAAAACCGATATTACTCAGAGCTTCACCGTAGGCGATCATGAAATCTTCGATCAGCGCATCCTTTTCCATCCCTAATACCTTGGCATCCTTGGATACATTGTTGAGCATCTTCCAGATTAGGGGTAGATTTTGACGGTTCGCCGTTTGGAGTTCGGCTTTGGATGCTTCAAAGTTTGACTGGAGCCAGACTTCTCCAAAATTGAGGTGCATGTATTCATCCTTGACTACACCTTCGGTGATCTTGCGGGCGAAGGCATCAGCGACGGGAATATAGATATTGTAAGCGGCGATCGCAAAACACTCAATAATCAGCGATTGGATCAAGAGACAGGTGACTGTATTCCCTGTCGCCGCAGCAACTTGGAAGTTTTCATGCAGTTGGGCAAAAAAATCCTTCGCAAACGGCATGTCAGGGGTTACAGACAGATTCCGCGCGCAGGCTTCAAAGCCCTTCTTGTGGCGCAGTTCCATTCTGGATAACTTGACTAGATCCTCCTGGGAGTCTGGCAACATTCCGCCCAGGGTAATGTAGTTTTCATGCGCTTCCTGTTCGCCTTCGATCACAATCGCATTGATGCGACTGTAAGCATCTTTATAGGTTTCGCTTGTAAAGTTAAGTTCCAAACTGGCTGCCATCTGCACCATGAGTTCGATTTCTCCTAATGTGTCCAAATAATATTTAATTTTACGTTGAGCCGATTGGTGACTGCATCTCCAACAAAGAGACTCACAGTCACTATAACTTTTTGCTAGCTAATTTAAAGATTTATATTTTTTTACTCCCAAGCTTTACTATCTTAACCGATCGACACATCTTGTGATCGAAAAGCCCGTAACTTTCGACCTAGCTGGGAAAATCCGAGCATGAGCAATACTCTCGTAATTTGGCAACAGCTATTTTTTCCCGAATAAACCAAATATGCCCTCACTAGGTTTTTTAGCAGCAGTCTTGCTCTTAGCCGTTTTAGCAGGAGTGATGCCTCGATCCAGTTCTTGTTTGGCTTGAAGCACTTGAGGATCTCTCGGCGCAAGTTGGAGCGCCTTGTTAATCGAAATCTTTGCCATCGTCAGCTGTTGTTGCCTGAGATAGACTAGTCCTAGCAAAGTATGCGCTCGGACATTGTTTGGCTCCGCACTGATAACTTCCCGCAGTTCTGGTATTGCCTGTGCCCAATTTTGCTTACTCACCCGCTCCTCTGCTCGTCGGAGCGCACCTTCGACTGGAGATACTTTATTCAGTTCTGCTGTGGTAGTTTCCTTCCCCGCACTGGGAGCCGCACTAAAGTTGCCATTTGAGGCGGATGGTGGTGTAGATCTGACTGACTGGAGCTGTCTGCGCAACAGATAGACCATATTCAGCTCGCTAATTTGATTCACAATTTGGATACTGTTGGCTAAATCTGCGTATTGTTCTGCTACTAGCTGTGTCAGTAGTCGATCGTAAACCAGCTCAAAATCAGTCCCACTTTGATAAAGCTGTTGAGCTAGAGGATCGATAATCTGGACTTGATTACCTTCTTCCGCCAATCTTTTGCCCAAGAGTTCTAGCATAATCGTCTGCTCTTGGAGTTGAGACGACTTTGATAGTTGCCCGTACGCATGGGTCACCAGCCGCGAAAAAATTTGCACGGCTAATTGCCGATCTGCGTCAGTTTTCCACTTACCACTATCGGGGTGCAAGGATCTGGCAATAGCTTGGTAACGTTCTCGAATATTTTGTGGTGCAGCATTCACACTCACACCCAGGATAGCGTGTCGATCGGTGAAATCAAATTGAAATAATCCTCGATCTAGTTGAAAACTCATATACTTTTGGTGCGCAGCAACAGGAGTCGTGGGGTTTAACATGTACCTAGTCAATCTGGAGATCAAAATTGTCAACAGACTTTCAAACGGTACCTCATCTATATATTCCCCATTTCTACCTAAAAATTTACGTTTGTACAAAAATTAGGTTTTAGGCTTGAGATCTGAGGCATTAGACTTTCTGCGAAAGTTAGGTATTAGGCTTTAGACTTTAGGCTTTAGGGGAAGATATAGACGAGAACACTAGTAGAAAAGATTTTGTTTTTACTTTCGCAGGAGGTCTATTAAGGTTAGCTTCATCAGCAGCGCGAGCACCTGATGGTCAGTTGTGCTATGTACGCATTAATTAATTGCAATATTTGCAAATATAATCGTCAACTCATGGTGAACCGTAACCGAAACTACTAATTTACAGCTAACATTCCCGTAACTTGAACGTGTGAATAAGACTGCCTAATCGATCTTCTGAGGAGAATGCTATGTCGTCAATGTCTCACGATTCAGCTACTGTTGACGCGAAGAATGAATCACCTTCAATGAGTATTGTCGCTCCTATTTCAAGCGATCTGACTTACGCCCAAGTGATGTTCTGGTCAGCAACTATTGGCGTTGTTGGCGGATTAGTTGCTACTGCTTACTATTACCTGATTGAAAGTTCGATCCACCTCGTGTGGACGCAGGTGCCCGATCTGCTTCAAGTGTATTTTCCTGGCAAGTTTTTGATCGATAACTACGTGTGGATTGCTGCCTCAGTGGGCGGATTGTTAGTGGGACTATCGCTTTATTACATGGGCTTACCTGGAGAAGTTGCGTTTGTGGTAGACAAGGTACACGATCCGGGGCGGATCGATATGAAACAAACTCCAGCGATGATTGTCGCGTCGTTATTCTCGATCGTGGCTGGTGGCAGCGCGGGGCCAGAAGCACCGCTTGTACAGGTGAATGGTAGTATTGGCGGCTGGGTGGGCACGAAACTAAATCTCTCGC
>JANNDQ010000575.1:0-2511 GCA_031387965.1 Chamaesiphon sp. OTE_75_metabat_567 | reverse complement strand
TGAATTTGGCGAAATCGGCATCGACAACGATCTGATTGTCGCGACTGGTGAAGATATGGTGGAGCTAAATAATGGCTGTATTTGCTGCACCATCAATGAGGATTTGGTTAACGCAGTGCATAAAGTATTGGCTCGATCGGAACAGATTGATTATCTAGTGGTTGAAACAACTGGTGTGGCCGATCCATTGCCAGTGGCACTGACTTTTTTGGGAACGGAATTGCGCGATGTGACGCGGCTGGATTCGATTATTACGCTCGTTGATGCAGCAAATTTTAGTATAGATTTGTTCAATAGTGAAGCTGCTCAAAGTCAGATTACTTACGGTGATATTATTCTCCTAAACAAGACTGATTTAGTAGATGAAGCCGATGTCGATTTGTTAGAGGTTCGGCTGCGCGATATGAAAGAAGGTGCGCGGATTATTCGCACCACTAAATCACAAGTATCTCTACCAATGATTCTCAGCGTGGGATTATTTGAGTCGGACAAATATCTGGCTGCTCCAGCTAAACATGATGATCATACTCACTCACAAGATCATCATGACCATGCACATGAAGATCATAGTAACTGCGACCACGATCATAATAAATGTGAACATGACCATTCACATGATGCTCATGGACACAATCACGACCATTCACATCACTTAGATAATGATGGCTTTACATCAATGTCATTTGTGAGCGATCGACCATTTTCTCTCCGCAAATTTCAGCATTTCTTAGATAATCAATTGACCGTAAATATCTTCCGTGCTAAAGGATTTTTATGGTTTGATGAAAGTGATAAATGTCATGTCTTTCATCTCTGTGGCAAACGATTCTCGATCGATGATGAGCAGTGGAAGGGCGAACCGCAAACTAAGTTTGTAATTATCGGTCAGGATTTGGATAATGATAAAATTCGCAAACAATTGGAGCACTGTTTGACTACCGATAAAGCAACTGCTGGCAAGGGATTTGGCAAATAATTAGATTTTAAATTTACACGCCACAACTCAAACTAAAACACTAAGTTTTAAAATGGTGGTGCATCAATTCTCGTCTTAGACTAGCTAATGATATATAAATAGCAATGAAAACAATTGAAACAGAGCTAACAATTGACAAAACCGGAGAAGCTAGTTTACTTTTACTAGAAAACTTTCCAGTTGGCAGATTTAAAGTGGTATTGGTGATTGATGAATCACCAATTGAACAAAAAGAAAATACAATAATAAATTCACCAACAGATTCATTTTTAACTGCGGCAGGAGAATTAATTGGTTGCTTAGATGGGTTGCCACCAGATCTATCTCATAACAAACAATATTTTGAAGGCTTTGGTAAGTAATGGATCGAATTACATTAGTCGATTAAAGAATAGAAATCAAATTATCTCCACAATTATGCCTAGATAATCCAAAACAAGCGTAGAATAATAGCCCCGCTAATTCACCTGATGAGCAGGTAGCAGCACCTTAAACAAGCTGCCCTCACCTGGGGCTGAAGTGACGCTGATGGTGCCGGAATGGGTGGTAACGATCCTATGTACCAAATGTAAACCTAAGCCACTGCCTGCTTGACGGTGGGAGCCAGTACGGAAACGATCGAAGATGATGGTTTGCTCTTCGGTAGACATACCCAGCCCAGTATCCTGGATTTCGATCGATACCCAGCCATTGATGGCGGAAGTTTCGTCAATAGTGGCGGGACAAAAATCTAGGGTGAGTTTGACTGTGCCTATATCAGTAAATTTAAGTGAATTACCCAGAAGATTTGTAGTCATCCGGCGAATTTCTAGGCAGTCACCCATGACTTTGAGCGACTTCGGATCGGGGACATCACAGTGGGCAGTGAGATCGATCGATTTGTACCGTGCTAATGGTTGGAGTTCTTGAACTGCTTCCTGCATGATTTCCCACATGTTGCAAGCCGTCAGAGTGAGAGCTTTATTTCCAGACTCATAGCGGTTGACTTCTAGCAGCGTATTGACTAGTTCTAGCAGATTTTGATTGCTGCGATCCATTGCATCTAGTGCTTCGTGCATTTCAGCAGATAGTGGGCAAAATGCTTCTTGCTTGAATAGATTGAACATAATGTTTGCAGCTACCAATGGAGTGCGCAAATCATGGGTGAGGTGAGCGATAAAGTCTTCTCGCTGGAGATTTTGGATCTCGATTTGGGCGCGCTGTTGTTCGAGATCCTGGTTCTGTTGGAGTAGTAATTGATTATTTTGTTGAAGCTGTTTACTACTTTCGATAGCTTGACGTTCGGCTCGATCGATCCGAATCGCGTTGCGGAGGATTTGGGCAAGGTTGGTGGGCGAAATCTGCGATTTGGGCAGGTAATCGGTGGCACCTGCTTTCATCAATTTCACGGCAATTTGTTCGTCGCCTTGTCCAGTTAGTACGACGAGGGGATGTTGAATATCTAGTTCACGGGCGGCTTCGACTAGCGCTAAACCATTGCGATCGGGCAGTCCGTAATCTAAAAATGTACAATTAAAAGGATTATTTCTGAGCAG
>JANNDQ010000157.1:0-8848 GCA_031387965.1 Chamaesiphon sp. OTE_75_metabat_567 | reverse complement strand
GCAGACCTGACGCTTGGGAGTCGCGAACATAGCTAGATAGGGTTGCAGAGCCAACTTACCATCTGCACCTTTAGTCCGTCCCATCGTAATGCCACTCAAAGCGATCGCCACATAACCTTGAGATAACAAGCAGCAAGCCTTTTTCATCCCCTCACAGATGAAGATCGGAATTTCAGGATGGACAGCAACCCAAGACCAGAAATTAACAGAATCAGGTAAAGCCGAGAAATCAACCTCAACTCCATAGCGATCGGATACCTTTTGCCAAATTGACTGAGGAACTAAAGCAAAACCACCGACCTGTCCGCGTTTAGCAGGATTCTCATACTTGCGGGGTTTCCCCTTTTTCTGATCAATTAGAGGATTGCTAAGCTTGACTTGGAATACTTCAGGCTTTTCGAGAATGGGATTCCAAGAATGAATCAGCGCTCCAAATAGCTCTGGACGTTGTTGCTTACCAGATTGCCAGACAGTGCGCCATTTAGTAGGATTCCAATTCAGTGCCTCATGAATTGGGTAGTTGACTTCAGCACCACTTTCAATAATTTCATCTGCTATAATTTCCACATTAGCAGTAAAAAGTTCGGGCGAGATCGCACTGCCATCAATCCATTCACGGTAAACTAAATCAGAAAAAGAATGTAGATCTAAAGTGGTTAATTTCATTTTTAATATTAAGTAGATAACTAAAGTTTTGTTAAAAAATTCTCAGTTTACCGTTTTGCAAGATAAGAAATCGGATCGACTGCAACACCCGATAGGGGGATAATTTCAAAATGTAAGTGAGGACCTGTACTGTTACCTGTACTGCCAACAGCACCAATCACTTGGGATTGATTGACTACAGATCCTTGTTGAGTAGAGATATTGTTGAGATGGGCATAACGAGTGAGAAACCCATCATGATGACGGATATCGATCATTTTGCCATAACCACTATCATCCCATCCCGCAAACTCAACCACGCCAGCCGCCGCCGCCCAGACAGGAGTGCCAACAGGAGCGGCAATATCAATACCTTGATGGACTCTACCCCAACGCCAACCGAAACCAGAAGAAATCGTTCCTTCAGTGGGCCAAATTATCACCGATAAATTAGCAGTGGAGGTAGGAATACTTGAAGATGCTGGATTTGGTGGATTGACTGGTACTCCCTGAAGCTTGGTCGAGGCAATTACCTGTTCATGACGATCAAGCCAACTATCAAGGGCTTCTACCTCTCTAGTCAGTTGAAATAGTTCTACCGTAGTCATGCGAGCCTCTGATTCAGGGAGTATCGCTAGCTCGGTAGGTATATTATCCGCTTGAAAATGAAATCTCGATGACCAGCTTTTAGCAGTCAGGAGTGGTGACAATGTATTTAGGCTGTTGAGATTAGAAGTAAAACTATTGGTCATTTGAAGCCTTTGATGCAGTAGATCCCTCTTGAGAGTGAGATCCTGTATGGTCTTTGCCTCACGGTTTGAGAGTAGACGCTTGACATCTCCAGGAATGACCAGAGGTTGCTCAATCCTCAGATCGTCGGGAGTCAACAAATTGGAAGCCTTGGCGATCTGAACTTGTGGCACTTGATATAAGCTAGCCACCTGACTGAGGGTATCGTCGGGCTGGACTTTGTAGATAATGCTATCAACAGGAGGAATGACAAGTTGAGAGCCTATCTGCAAAGGTGTCGCAGCACTGATACGATTAGAATTAGCAAGCGCTGCTGCATCAACCTGATACATCTGAGTGAGGCTGTATAGGGTATCTCCTGTTTGTACTTGGTGCAATTTAGCACCAACAGTTGGGAATACTTTAAGGCTAACAACTGTTGGTTTTAGGGAATTAGAAATTACTTCAGCACTGACAGGAAGCAAACAACTAAAGCTATACCCAGCAAGAAGGCTTGTAATTACTAGAGGTCTACAAACGCTTCCTAAAAATGTTGTGTTTTGCACAAATGTTTTTCTAGACTGTGAGATCATAGTATCAGTAATATACTTTACCTAAGGTTACATCTATTGCTTGTCTTTTCTGAACAAAAGCAACTTAACAGAGCATAGTAGAAAAAGTTAGTATTTGGGAATACTTTTACTAAATTTTACCTTTATATATATTCTACCTATTGTAGAAAGTCAAAAACGCATTTGAATTTTGAGGACTAGGTAATGAAAAAGCAAAAAGTAGACAAGAAAAAAAATCCAAAGGTAAAGACTTCAAAGATAAAAACTCCTAAAGTTATGCCTGATGTATCAGAGTATATTCAGCTGTACAAAGAAAAACACTATGCGATTCGAGAGATAGCCCAGCATTTTCAGGTAGCGATTTCGACGGTATATAACGCTATGGTTGCGTCGGGGTTTAGTGAATTTAGACCCAAAAATGTACGGATGAACCATATAAGGATGTCTAAAGAAGAACAGGCGATCGCCCTATACCAATCAGGATTGACAAGGACGGCTGTAGTCCAAAAGCTCAATATTGGAGCGAAAACTCTCAACCAAGTCCTAGAAAAGCACGGCATCCCCATCCGCCGAGGAATTGATTTAGTTACCTCAGCCAATCGCGCGGCTCAGTTTCACAAAGCCTATAACGATTACCACTTAACCCTCAGAGAAACCGCAGAACTATTTGGAGTATCCCATCCGATCATCGTGAGGGAACTAAAGCGTAATGGCTATCCAATTAGGCAGACTGTAGACTCAAAAAATCGTCCGACCTTTAAACTAAAACATAAGCTAGGAGGTATCGCCGGATTACCCACACCCAAGCTGACTCCAAAACAAAAAGAGCGCCGTCAGATCTTGATGCGGATCAGGCAGAGACGAGAAGATCAGCAAAAACTTAAGCGACTCAAGAACTATGGTCGCGCCCAAGAATATTGGCAACTGGTGAATGAAGGAGGCATAAACTTTGAGGAAGTGGGCAAGATCTATGGTCTGTCAGGTAAAACCATAGAACGGGTAATTGTCCAAGCAGGGATCGATATTTCCTCAATAGCACAAAGGGAAAAAGCTGCGGCTCTCAAAGAAGAACAAGCGATCGCCCAGAAATATTGGGAGCTATATAGCAAACCAATGAGCCTAGACGAAGTGGGAGCCATCTTCGGTCTGAGTGATTCCACGATCCGAGGCATGTTAATTAAGCATGGGTATGAGATTAGAAAGCGTGGCAGGATTGAGAACAGCGATCGCAATAAGCCGAAGCCGAGGGAGAAAAAACCGAAGAAAAATAGCTTGGAAGCATTCATCCCAGTCGAAAATATAGAAGCAACGGAACAAGCATTAGACATACTAATTTTAAATACAAAAGTTAAGTAATCTGCATCACAATTGACTGCTGTTGTAAATGTTACCTCTACTAAAAAATAAATCAACCAATCTGTTGGCTGGGGTGTTTTTTAGCTCAAGGACTAGGAGCAATCAAAATCAACGCCGATCTTCATAGACCCTCTGGTTTTCAGGCAAAACCCAAAGAGCGCACAACCCTTTAGTAACGTACTTACCGTTGAGAATAATCAAAGCATCCTTAAGGTTTTGCTGGTCTTGAAGACAAGTTTTCAAAATGTCTCGATTCCAGTCCACGAGATTCTTGGCAAGTTTGCCATCATCACTAGTTAACCAGTCTAAATCCTTTGCTGTCTGGGGATTGAGACTAGGCTGAGGAGATAGTACTTTAGCGATCGCCAAGCCCGAAACCAGACCCGCCGCTAAGCCAATCATCAACATCCCCGCACAGAAACCAATGAAGGGCAAGCTAATCGCCTGCCAATAACCTTGGGATTCCTGATGCTGTTTGTTTTTGATGATATTCGCGATCGCCTGACTAATTGCTACCTCCTGCTCCTTAACCGCAGTCTCGCGCAGAGTTGTCAAAAAGTCACGGAACTTCTGGATACCAACATCAAAGCCCTTAGCTAAGGCACTTTGGAGCAGGGCAGGCGCAGTAGCAACCGTGGCTGCTACCTGAGCATTGGACAGAAAAATCGCAATGTAAGGATCGTTCTGGGGAATGCCCGACTTAGCCACAATCTCGTAAATCTTAGCTTTGACCGTCGGATCGTAGTCATGGATGGCAATATCCAGATAGGTTTTGGGTTGAGGATCGCTATTCATACTAGGATTTTGCTTCTTTTTTCTGGACGTTTTGAGGCAAGAGATTGGTGGACTCAAAGGCTTTGTAGGCATCTCTGAGGAAGGTTTTGATTTGATTCCTGCCAATGATGCCAAATTCGGAGTAGTTGGAAGCCTCATCAAAAGTTAGGCGTTTCGCATTGATTTCAATGCGCCTACCATCTCCCAACTTCGGAAAATCAATTACGGCTACACCATATTCTGAGATCGCCTTCTGGATTGCTTCATGCTCGTGGAAATAACCCCATTCATCACAGCGACCCCAGTTTTTGATAAACACATGGGTGATGTAGCCTTGGTAATGTTCCAGAGACTCAATGAATAGCTCGATGGAGTCACTTTCACCATCACTGACGAACCACTTGATGAAAGACACGCCATGCTCTTTGCCCAAGTCTAGCAAGCCTTTAGTGCTAATCCATTGGGATACAGCGCGATGGGCTTGAGCGGGTAAATTGACGACGACGGTTTTCTTGAGCGCATAGTCAAAAATTGAATCAGGGACATCAGCCATTTTTTCATTTTCAGAGAAAAAAGCAGCCTTGCTGTCTTTGTAAATATTGAGGACAGTGGGATTGCTACGATCCGCTTCAATGCCAGCTAATGGGATGGCGCGATCCTTGAGGTATTGGAGCATAGTTCGAGCAACCCAACTTTTGCCCACACCACCTTTTTCACCATCGATCAGGTTAATAATTGCCATAAGTTTGTCTCCTAGTAACGATTGTAGTGTTTCAAGATTTTCTGTTGTGCTAAGTAGTCATCATCATCGTCATCGTCTATAGGGACAGACTTGGGGACGATACTTTTGGGCTTGCTAGACTCAGCCTGATTAGTCTGTTTTAAGTCTGAATTTATTCTGGTAGTTGTAGGTTGAATGTCTTTGGTCAAGCCAATAACATTCTGATTAATAGGCGGTGAACTAGGATAATCATCCGAAAACTTTGCGGGTTCAGACGACAAAATTGACAGAGTAGGAGCACCCGAGGCTTTTGCCGCTTTAGTAGCATCGCGTTTGGCTTTTGCTGCCGCCTTTTTATTTTCCACATCAATCTTCTGTAAATACTTTCGTACTGTCTCACCAGAGATAGCAATGTGTAGTTCGCTTGTCAGTTTGTTGCTGACTTCTTCAAAGGTGTATCCCAAAGCGATTAAAGATCTAATCCCACTTTCCAAGGTTCGGATGATATCGAGTTTGGTTTTGGGGTTGGTTTTCTTCTGGGGTTCATTGACCCATCGCTCTGATAAAGCTACCAGTTTATCCGTATCTAAGTCCGCTAATGACGAGCGGGAAGGAACTTCAATCATTGCTTTAAATGCTTTTTGGGTGGACGTATTTCCCTAAACTGTTGTCAAAAATATCCTCAACAAGGAAATCTCTGACCCAGATTAATTTTGATATTGTTTCGCTCACCTCCCAGTTTATTGCTTTTTTCAATCATAACCATTGCGAAAGAATATTAGGCTACTTTACTTGATGAGATTTTTACAATTTGTTAACAACCGCGTAATTCCTGTCAATGTCTGAAATCTAAGAATTTTGTTTACCAAGAAAGTATTAAGTCAATCCTTATCTTGGATATTTTTTATACTCGGACATTAATTTGTATGTCTTAAGTATTATATTTTGAGTTGTAAATCTATACCAGTTGAGTGACAATCCTGTGTTATTTGTTTCCCATAACTGTATCTTTTCTTGTCCTAAAATCGTCCCAATGTTGTCCCAACATCGTGCGGATCGATGCGGATATGCAACGATTTTCCGTGCTTTGAGGTATGTCTAAAACAGCTCGCAAGCTATGTTGCTCGTCGGACAAGAAATCGCGCTATCGCTTGATTTTTGTTCGACGGCAACATTACGCTTGCCAAAGGGGAGTAACCCCTTTGGAATCCCCCTCAGCCAAATGACAAAATGCAAAGAAATTTAGAAAAAACAAACTAGATAGAGAATTAACACTTTAAAATCTAAGTGTGTGGAGGAGAATAGGAATTGTAAAACAACTGATAGCTACGGCTTATCAGACTCTTTGTGATTTGCAGATATTTTGACAACAAGTAAGCAGGATAAACTTTAGGAATAACAGCGATGACCTTATCCGTTAGATTTACAGTGCGAATGACCGAAGAGGAGAAAGTAATCCTAGATGAAAAAGCAAGTCAACTGAATGTTAAAGCTAGTGAAATTGTGAGATGTGCAACGTTTAAATACGATCTGCCGACATCTAAGGTACAAGTTGTAAACATAGATTGGGATCTTTATCACCTGTTGGGGGAAGTCAAGTATGAATTAAACAAAATTGGTACAAATATCAACCAACTAGCCCATGATGCCAACTTGAGTCTAATGATGGGTAGCCCAATGCAACTACAACTGGAAGAACTCAATGAGATATCGCATCGTATTGAGCGATCAATTGGTTCAATATCCGAACTAAGAACTCTGATTACGGAGAGTACAGGTATAAAGCCCAAATTAGGAGAAGAGGATGATCGGTAAAATTATTAAGGGAAAGAGCTTTCAAGGCTGCTTATCCTATGTCATGGGAAAAACTGGTGCGGCAGTCATAGGTATGAATATGGATGGCAAAGATCCATGTAGTTTGGCAAATGAATTTTCTTTGTCTTGGCAATTGCGCCCTAAATTAAATTACAAAGTCTGTCATGTAATTCTCAGCCTTAGTCCTGAAGAGCATCTTAACAATGATGCTTGGCAGACAGCGATCGCCCAATATCTCAAAGAAATGGGCTTTACCAATAATCAATATGTGGCTGTAAAGCATACTGACAAAGAAAATCACGAACACATTCATCTCGTGACTAGTCGGGTGCGGATGGATGGCTCAGTGGTCTCTGACAGTTGGGATTGGACGCGCAGCCAAGATGTAATCCGCAAACTTGAGCAGAATTTTGGACTAGCGGCTGTCCCATCCAGTTGGGAGAGCGATCGCCAAGAGCAAACTAAAAGTCAGATTGATAAGGAATTAGAAACGGGCAAAGTTACTGTAAAGCGGCAACTTGCGGACAAGATAGATGCAACGTTGGTAAATACTGAGTCACTGACAGATTTTATTGAAAAGCTAAATCTGGCAGGGATTGCAGTTAGGGTTGACCGAGATCGCAAGGGAAAACCGAAAGGGATTGCTTACAAACTTGATGGAGTGAGCATGGCAGGTTCCAGTGTGGGTAAAGCTTATTCCTTGCCCCGTATCTTGAAGCGGATAGAAATTGTCTCTGAGCAGGGGACACCTCCCAATATTCCTGTTATTGCCTCTCATATGTCGCAAGTCATTAGAGAGCAAGTAAAAGCAGGGATGACTATGCCCCAGTTGATTGAGCAATTGAAACATTCAGGCGTAGATGCTCATGTCAAATACACGCGCACCAAGAAGATTAAAGGTATTTCCTACAGTTTGGGAAGTAACAGCATTCAAGGTAATGAGCTAGGTAAAGAGTTTAGTTGGGGAGGGCTTCAGAAGTATTTACAGGTTAGTTACGATCCAGCACGCGATCGCTCGATTATTTTGGAGATGCAAAGTGCTGACCGAAAGGCTTTAAGTCAGCCGATAGAGTCTCCTTATCAAGACGAGATGGGCTTGTCAGATAGTTTGTTAAACGAGCTTGTGACTGAGTTAGAAAAGCAGCGATCGCTTAAAGTCCGTAAACCAGATCAATCTGAAAATATTACTAAATCAGAAATTCCCATTAACCCAGAACAGGACAGAATCGATCATGCTCAGATGGTCGCTGCGCTCTGCCATCAACTCCTCAATGAGCTAGGGGCTGACAGTTTTGGAGAAGTGGGTAAAAACTCTTACGGTATCCAACGAAGTGGAGATACTCTAACAGTTGAGAATTTACGAGGCGATCGCCAGATCGTTTTGCAAGTCAGTGGTCAAGAGACTGTGTTAGACAATTTGAGCGAGTTTGACATACAACAATTTGAACAAGCACGACAACTTCAAAAAGAGTTGAAAAAAGAGCATTGGAGAGATAAGTAAATGCGTTTCCTTAATTTCACTATCAGAGATTAAGACTGAGGATCTGCCAATTTAGCTAAACTTTTCGCGAGATAAGTATATCGCTGCTGATCGCTAACTTGTTTGACCGCTAACCCGATCGCCTTCGGCTCACCGACAATAATCGCAAGCTTTCGTGCACGAGTCAGCCCAGTGTAGAAAAGATTCCGAGAAAGCATCAGAAAATGCTGCATAAATAGAGGCATGATCACCACAGGATACTCGCTGCCCTGTGCCTTATGGATTGTCGTTGCTCTAGCCAGAGCAATCTCATTGAGATCGGCATAATCATAGACTACTTGCCGATCGCCAAATACAACCGTGACTTCCCGCTCCTCCAAATCGACACCCGTAATCGTGCCAATATCACCATTGAAAACCTCTCGGTTATAGTCATTCACCTGCTGCATAATGCGATCGCCCAAGCGGAAGATTGTATTCCCATACCTAATTTCGGGCTTTATCGCATCAGGAGGATTGAGAAGTTGTTGCAAGACAACATTGAGATTGCGCGTACCGACATCCCCTCTAGTCATCGGACAAAGAACCTGCATATCTTGCTGAGGGTCAAAGCCCAGACTCGGTAACAACTCCGTAATAATGTCACAAATACCCTGCTGACCCGCTTCAGCATTCGGCATCTCTAACCAGAGGCAATCGGATTGGGGCTGGTTAGAGACTTTTTCCATGTTTGGAAACTTACCCGTATTGATACGG